>JAGVFR010000002.1 GCA_020057555.1 bacterium
CGGTTTGACCGCTTGTGCTAGCCGCGATATCTGAACGTACGACAACTTCCTTTGAAGCTCCGGCGGCAAGTGTCAAAAGACCTGTTGAATCATTGAATGTAACCTTTCCGTCTGAAATTGTTGCCACGTCTGAAAGACGCAAGAAACCATCAAATAGGTAAAGATTCGCCAATGTCGTGTCTGAAGAAACACCTGTGCGTGCGAGGATTATTTTTGTCAATTTAACTTCAGCAGATGAATTGTTGGTCAAAGTTACATGTGCCAAATCGGCAACTCCTTGTCCAGCAATCAAAGTTGAAGCTGAAGGTGATCCGGCAAAGCTGACTGAAACGTCTTTTGCACTGACAACCTCATCTGTCGTCACTTTTTGTGCCGCGTCTGTGAGATAAGCAAGTTTTGCTGTCACATCGCTTCCAGCTGTTAAGCCAGCAAGTGTTGCGCCAGTTCCATCAAGTACAAAGCCGGCCTTGAAGCCGTTAGCTGTCATACCTGCGCTTGAAACCTTGAGTTTCTTACCACCCCAAACGAGGTAGTTGTCTGTACCGCTCTTTACGAGTGCGCCTTCATAAGCTGAAGCCGCGCTTGTTAGAGAATCGCCGACTGTATAGTCAACGAAGAAAACGTCTGGAACATCATCGATGTTTTGGTTCCAGTCGCTACCTGCGAGACCTAAGGCAACTGCTTCTGATTCAATCCATCGGACTGAACCATTTTTGGCTGTCGCGTATGTCTTATTATCGCTTGTGATTTTGATCCATCGTGAACCTGGGCGGTAAACAATGTTTCCACCGAGTGGAATTGCGGCAAGTTCAGAATCAGACAATGTCACAAGACCGCTGAAATCGGTGTACCAAGTATTAAATGTCTTTAAGTTTGGGAACGAATAGCGTTGACCGTCTGAACCGTAGTAATAAACGGTTGAGAGTGTCGCGCCCTTAATCAGGTCGCCGTAAGCTGCGGCAGAAGCCTGTTGTGGGACGAGCGCTGCGAAACCGACAGACCATAGAATGGTGGCGGCAACGACAGCAACGGTAAGCGCTCGTTGTGTAATAGAATTGGTCATAATAAATTTGAACTGTTTCCCAGATGAGGCTCTGGGCGGCCTGTTCGACCTCTTTCTTTGAAGAGATCGGTTAGATTTAACTACGCATGGCGGCATCTCTGCCTCGACCTTTCGGCTATGCGCGAATTAATAATATGACACCTTTCGAACGAACGCTTTAAGCGTCGCTCAAACGGTGAGCCGGAGTTCTTTCACTGTGGAAAGAAACCCGACTCATTCCACAACTATCTCCTTCAACAATTGAAATGCTCGACGATACGCGCCTTCTTTCTGAAGCAAAATTGCTGTTTCAATCTTTTGTTTTTGTTCAAGCGTCAAATCTTTTGCTTGAAGTGTTGCAACTTCTTGTTCAAACGTTTTTTCAAGTTCACGCGCCACTGCTTCATCGTCCGTTGCTTCATGCGCTGTGATAATCACTTCAACTGCTTCGTCTTGAGTATCTTTTAGAATTTGCTGAACCACGTCTGTTTCTTGTTTAACATCATCTGGCAAGTTTTCAATCGAATCAGCAACTGTTTCCTGATACGCTTTTGTTTTTCGTCCAACTTCTTTTGCAAGTTCTGTTTGAGATGAAGACGCATCTTCTTGTTTCAAATCTGACTGAATGTTTTCAACTTCTTTCTTAAACTGTTGCATTGCAATTCGCACTGCTACTGCATTGTCCTTATATGCAGTCGCTGTGAGAGCGACCATTTCTTCCAAACGTCTTGAAGTAAACTCAACTTGCAATTTTGCTTTTTGCTCCGGACTAAACGCTGTTGCTAATTGGAATTTTTCAAGCGAGAGTTTGACTTGATACATTGGTTCGCCAGGAAGTGCGTTAAACGAAGAGCTGTTCGCGCTTGCAAATCCACCAAGCAGTAACAAAAAGACAGCCATGCTCACTGCAAGCGGTTTTATCATTGTGTGACTGAACTGAAACACATAAAACTCAAGATAATCGCGGAAGCCGTAATCAACTGTTTCATTGTTTTTTGGAAAATCATTTTCTTCAGCAAAACGATCCCACAATTTCTGTGTTTCAAACCCTGCTCCCATTTCTGGGGCATCCTTCATTGACTCAAGCAATTTTTCAAAATCACGTTCGTTCATACAAATCTTTGAGTTTTTTGATCGCGCGATGAATCTTTACAGATGTTGTGTTTTCAGTCTTTCCGAGATATTTCGCGATGTGTTTTACAGAGTATCCTTCCAAATATCGCAGGATAATTATTTCTTGATCGTCTTCATCCAGTTCTTTCATTTTTTCTTTAACAAATGACACGTCCACCTTATCCATTATTTTTTGTGGCGAAAGAGCAGATTGAATTTGCTTTTCAGTTCCATCTTCATTTTCGATCGGAACAATCTTTACCCTTCCTCTTTTTTCATAGTGGCTTGCAATAACGTTTCGTGCGACAGTGAAAAGTAGTCCGTTAAAATGCTTCACCTCTGTTCTTAAAATGTAGTCCCAAACCTGCAGTAAAACCGTTGAATATGCATCTTCTGCATCCTCTCTTGAAGGTAGTCTAAAATGCAGAAATCGCAGAACCCCAGAACCATACATTTTAACCAATTTCTCAAAAGCGGCCTTATCCTGAAAGCCGCGAATCCTTAGTAAAAGAAATTGTTCTAATTTGTCTGGCAACACAGAGGTATATATAAGTAATAGATATTACACAATGGCTGGATTCTAGCTGATATTTGCCAAAATTACAAGGGTTTTATGGATCGACTTGACATTTGTTTGATTTTTGCATACACTGGTGTAAACAAAATCACTTATCCACTATGAAAGACGCTATTAGACTATCAGTATCTGAAGCCGCTCGAATGTTTGGTGTGAGTCCAATCACCATTCGAAGAGCAATTAAGGACCAAGAGATCACTTATGTCGTTGTTCAAGGACGATATAAGATAAATTTCGAGTCTCTTCTTCGTTGGTCGCAAAGGACAACAACAGTTAGAAACAAACGCGATGAAAGCGGAATCGGACAGTTTGTTGAGCAATGGAAAATCCGAAACAAACTCTTTTCCCCTAATCCACGCGGCGTAAAGGAGGATGAACCATCCTCTTAATATGTTTCGTAAACTCACTTCGGCCTTACTGATTGTTGCGTTGATGTTTTCAGTTTTTCCTGGCCGAGTTTTTGCAAAAACAAACACAAATAATTTTGTCCGCTCCGCAATCGTATTTTTGTGGGGCGGTGCTTTGCTTGATAATAATATTGAACGACTCGCTAAATTCGATTTGCTAGTTCTTGGTTCTGAAGCTCAAGTTTACAACACTTCATTCTTTTCAAACATTCGAAAACTAAATCCAGATATCATCATACTAGCTTATGTCCCGACCG
The DNA here is from genome assembly GCA_020057555.1 of bacterium. GTDB lineage: Bacteria > Patescibacteriota > Patescibacteriia > UBA9934 > GWF2-40-263 > JACQXU01. The sequence continues at coordinate 3,397 of JAGVFR010000002.1, forward strand.
TAAGCTGGAACGACGCGTATTGGACTGATCCGCTTCATCAAACAATGTATCCAAACATCAAATCAAACTGGTGGTTGAAAGACGCGCAAGGAAATCAAAAATCAGTCTGGCCAAATACTCGCGCGCTCAATTTGAATACTGGATGGATAGATTATTTGTCAGATCATGTAAAAAACGATCTGCTCTCAACCGGTAATTGGGATGGAATTTTTTATGATGAGGTACAGGATTCGATCAGTTGGGTTGGATCAACAGATGTAAACAATGACGGGCAAACTGACTCGACAAGTGAAGCTGATGCGCTTTGGGCAACAAACTACAAAAAACTTTTTGAAAACACTCGAGCGAAAATAGGAAGCGACACAATTCTAATCACAAACGGAAGTTCAAACCCATTGTTTGCGCCATATATCAACGGTCGAATGTTTGAAACTTTCCCTTCCTCTCACAACACACTTGCTGAATGGAAAAACATGACCAATCAATACTTGAATCTGGAAAAAATCGTTGGATA
>JAGVFR010000023.1 GCA_020057555.1 bacterium
AGCCATATGCCGTCAGCAGACGGCATGGCGAGTCGGTGCCCAGCCCGAGCCACTGCAGTGGCGAGAGGCGAGGGCGACTCCCCCTGGGGTCACCAACAAAATACATCAACCTGCGTTGGTGTATTTTGTTACCCATTATTATTTTTTAAAACGTCGCGTCGATAACTTTTGTCGCGCTGTTGGCGTCTTTCCAAGAAAAGGCCGTGCTACTTTCAACAGTTACACCAACTCGATAGTTGCTATAAAAAACATCATCAACAGTTTCAATCAGCGTTACCCAATCTTTTCCAAAAATAGACTCCGCGATCGCCGCATTTGCAATCGGTCGCAAAAGACCGGCGTACGAAATTGCGTATACCGTGTTTGTTGAAAATTTTATCAAACGTTCGGCTGGGCGAAATGTTACGTTTTTTCCAAGTGGAATATCTGACAGAACTTTTGCAGAGACGATTACAAGATCGTCAAAATCTTCAAACCATGATTTGAAAACCTTTTCATTTGGAAACGCGTGCCGTTTTCCATCCACTCCATAGTAGTAAACGGCCGTGCATGGATCGTTCTGGAGAACATTTTCAGTGCATCCCATTTTTATCAAATCACCAGATGATACGTTTATTGAACCAGACGAAACAACGACAGAGACTTCTTTTCCATTTACAACATTGTTGTCAGTGTCAGTGCAAGTTGTGTACATTTTTTTCGTGCCGTTGGTTGTGATTTTATAAGTTGTATTTACAACGTCTTTTCTGATTGTCATATTTGCCACAGACTTTCCATCCAAAAACAATTCACAACTTTTTAAAAGATCATTGTCAGTGACTTGCGTTGAATAATAAACTGTCTCATCTTTTATCGCTGTTCGCGGACTCACTACTCCAACAGTTGGAATTCCAGTTGGAGTTGCGGCAAAAACAGAAATAGGGAAGACGAATAATGAGGTAAGAAAGTATAAGAGGAATTTCATAGTGTTGGTATTTTACACCAAGATAGGGTGTTTCTCAAAAAAAAAGGCCCGAGAGTGTGAGAATCACTCAACCGGGTATTGACGATCGCCTGCATCTCCAAGTCCTGGAACGATGTAGGCTTTTTCGTTGAGGCACACATCCATCGCACCAAGGAAAATGGAAACATCCGGATGGTCGCGCTCGAGTTTAGCTGCTCCTTCAGGAGCTCCGACAACTCCCACCAAAACTATGTGTTTCGCACCTGCATTTTTCAAGTGCGAAATTGCGAAACTTGCGCTTCCTCCCGTTGCAAGCATTGGATCGAGCAAGAAACAAGTGCCGAGGTCTGGTGGAACGTGCTTCGGGACTTTGCTTCCGTGGCAGTGAGGCTTGAATGTTTCTTCGTCGCGCGAAACGTACATGTGCCAAATCAACGCGTTCGGCAGAAGAATACGGAACGTCTCCAACATTCCGTCGCCTGCGCGCATGATCGGGACAATCGCGTGTCGTCTTGCAATGATTTCGGCTTTGGAGATCGCAAGAGGCGTGCTCACCGTTGTCTCTATGGTGGTGAGATATCTGGTTGCCTCAAAAGCGAGTAAAGAACTTAGTCTGCAGATCTCGCGACGAAAGTCGACCGGCAGTGTTGACTTGTCTCGGAGCCTAGAGAGCGCGTCTTTCGCGACAGGGTGGTCAAGTACTTGTAAGCTCATGAGATGTCCTCCGGGTTGTTATCCATGGAAAGTTTACGACAAAACAAAAAATCCATCAAACAGTTGTCTGATGGACAGGATTGCGTCTGCTTCGAAGCTCGTAGTACGCCATGAGCACAAGAAGCAGAGAGATCATGAATATTCCACGAAACAAATAAACGATCGCGAGAACATCACCGCTAGTCCACACAGGGTACAAGGCGATCAAACAAGTGAATTCGGTCATGCCCCATGTCGCGAATGACTCTGTGTTGCGTTTTTCAGTCACCATCGTGATGATCGTCGGAATGTATCCAAGAGTAATCAATCCTTGCGCAAACAGGTTTGAATGCCACGCGTCACCTGTGATGAATCCGTAAGCGACAATAAATGCCGCGCCAACGAGATACCATTTTTCAAATGGTCTGAAGTGAGTCTTTCGTGTACCACGCGGGATCATTGTGATGACGATCGCTGATGTAGCAAGAACATCAATCGTGTTCAGAAAATTGGATTTGAAATTCCAATCACTTGCGAGAAGAAACGTCACAAGGCTCAACACAACGCCAGTTTGAAACGTGATCCATGTTGACAGTGTTGGTTGGATTTTTCTTGTCCAAATCTTGTAGCAATACAACACTGTTGTTGTGATGATGCTCAAGATGGCAAGAACTGTGCATACTTCCTTCATGTTCCTCCAATGAACATTTCAGCCATCACAGCTGATGACGAATAAGAATAACAGCAATTGACGAAAATGTCAATCTGCTGTATTCTTCCGCCGTTATGCAAAGAACAGACATCCGAAACATCGCAATCATTGCTCACGTTGACCATGGGAAAACAACCCTTGTCGATGCGTTTTTAAAACAGTCACATACTTTTCGAGATTCTGAATCAATGGGAACAACAATCATGGATTCAAATGAACTTGAGCGCGAGCGCGGAATTACGATTTTTTCCAAAAATGCTTCGATCAATTGGAATGGAACAAAGATCAATCTTGTTGACACTCCGGGACATGCTGATTTTGGCGGTGAAGTTGAACGTGTTATGAATTTGGTTGAAGGATGTTTGCTTTTAGTTGACGCCAAAGAAGGTCCAATGCCACAGACAAAATTTGTGCTTAAGAAAGCGCTTGAAGCAGGTCATAAAATTATTGTTGTTATCAACAAAATTGATAAACAAGATGCTCGTCCAAGTTGGGTTCTCAATCACACTTTTGATTTATTTATTGATCTTGGCGCAACAGAAGAACAAGCGCATTTTCCAGTTTTGTATGCGTCTGCGATTCGTGGAATTGCTGGAACTGAACCATCACTCGATCAAATGAAAGATATATCTCCAATTTTGGACGCTGTTGTTTCTGATATTCCTGGTCCAGTAGGAGATCCTGACGCTCCATTTCAAATGGCAATCGTGAATATTTTTTACGATAATTTTAAGGGACGTATGGCAGTTGGCAGAATCGCAAACGGGAAAATCAAACAAAGTCAGTCAGTTTTGCACATCACTCGAGGTGGAGTGAGTTCGCAAACAAAGTTAACAGTGCTTCAGATGTTTGATGGTTTATCTCGTGTTGATGTTGATGAAGCAATTGCTGGTGACATTGTCATTGTTGCTGGAATTGAAGATGCACAAATCGGAGATTCGATTGTTGATCTTGTTGGTGGAGAAGCACTACCTGTTCACTCTATTGAAGAGCCAACAGTGAAAATGACATTTGGTGCGAACACTTCTCCTTTTTCAGGAAAAGAAGGCGAGTATTCAACAGCACGCCATGTGGAAGAACGTTTGCAACGTGAACTTCTTAACGATGTAGCGCTTCGTGTTGAAAAAGCAGAAGGTGATGGCCAATTTGTAGTATCAGGTCGCGGCGAACTTCATCTTGCAATTTTGATTGAAAAAATGCGTCGCGAAGGATATGAACTTCAAGTGTCCAGACCGCAAGTTATTTTCAAAGAGGAAAAAGGTGAGCGTTTGGAACCGTTTGAATTGGTTTCGATTGAATGTCCAGAATCATTTTCCGGAATCGTAATTGAAAAAATGGGAAGACGTCGTGGAGAAATGAAAGATATGCGTGTCGAAAACGGAATTGTGTATCTTGATTTTGAAATTCCAACTCGCGGGCTTATTGGGTATCGAAATGAATTTTTGACTGACACAAAAGGGCAAGGAATAATTAATACTCTATTGCTTGGATATCGACCATTCGCTGGTGACATTGGAGCAAACGAGCATGGCTCAATGATTTCTATGGAAGATGGAATTACAATGTCGTACGCACTTTCGAATTTACAAGAGCGTGGAGATTTGTTTCTTGATCATGCAGTTGAAGTTTATAAGGGAATGGTTGTTGGACAAAATTCTCGTTTGGAAGATATCGAAGTCAATCCATGTAAAGAAAAACGACTTTCAAACATGCGTTCAAAAGGAGAAGGCGAGGCTATCAATCTTAAATCTGCTCGTCACATGACTCTTGAAATGTGTCTTGAATATATTGGAGATGATGAACTTCTTGAAGTAACTCCAAAGTCGCTTAGAATTCGTAAAACAATTCTTGTTAGTCATCTTCGTCGTCGTTCAAAAGATTAAATATGCGAGTGTTAGGTATTGAAACCAGCTGTGATGAAACAGCATTAGCTATTGTTAAAAAGAATGACAATGGTGAATTTGAAGTTGAAAAACATTTACTTGCATCACAAGTGCTTGTGCATTCGAAGTTTGGTGGTGTTGTTCCAGAAGTTGCCGCGCGCGAACATATCGCATCTATCTTTCCAATGTTGGATGAACTTGGAATTGAAAAAGATGGACAGGGAATTGATGCGATCGCTGTGACTGCAGGGCCTGGACTTGTGCCAGCGCTTCGAATTGGAGTTGAACTTGGAAAAGTTTTAGCTTGGGTTTGGAAAAAACCACTCATTGCAGTAAATCATTTGGAAGGACATATTTATTCCGTGTGGGCACACTCCACACCTATCTTTCCTGCTTTGTGTCTTCTTGTTTCGGGCGGACACACAGAGCTGATTTTGATGAAAGATCATGGTGATTATGAAATAATCGGAATGACGCGAGATGATGCGGCTGGCGAGGCATTTGATAAAGTTGCAAAACTCTTAGATCTTGGATATCCGGGAGGTCCAGCGATAGCGAAACTTGCAGAGCAAGGGAATCCTCGTGAAATCGATTTTCCGCGCCCGATGATTGACACAGATGATTACGATTTTAGTTTTTCAGGGCTGAAAACGGCTGTGAAAAGAGAAGTGGCCGAGATGTCCCAGAAGGCCCAGATGGCCGAGAGGGAAAACATTGCGGCTTCGTTTCAAGCGGCAGTTGTTGAGACTCTTGTCACAAAAACAATGCGTGCCGTTGAAAAATATCAACCCAAATCTGTGATTTTGTCTGGAGGAGTTTCAGCTAATCAATCGTTACGTTCATCACTAAAAGAAATTTTGAACAAACAATGTCCAGAGATTTCTTTTCACGCTCCAGAATTATTTTTAACAGGCGATAACGCAATAATGATTGCGATTGCAGGTATTTATCATGCGATGAAAAATGAATTTATAGATCCGCTTACACTTGTTGCAGATCCAAACATGAGACTTGTATGACTTTTGTTTCCACTTCTCCAGACCAAACAAAAAAAATCGCAGCTGACTTTGCAAAAACACTCAATGTCGGAGACATTGTGTTTTTGGAAGGCGAGCTTGGTTCTGGAAAAACTACTTTTGTTCAAGGAGCGGCAAAATCGCTTGGCTACGACGGTCCTGTTCGCAGTCCAACATTTACGATTGTGAATATCTATCCAACCTCGCACGAAACAATAAAAAAAATTGTTCATGTTGATTTGTATCGCATCAAAGATTCGTCAGAACTTCGCGCGCTTGCTTTGGAAGAGCTTGTTCAAGACGTGGATTTGATCACTTTTATTGAATGGCCCAACTTACTTGAGCCACTATTGAAAACAAAACCAAAGCGGATTATATTTGAAGAAGCAGAAATTGGTAGAAAAATAATCATTAAATAAATTTCTATGGCAAGAGGTGACATAAGGCGTGGTCCAGTAGACTTATATACAGGCAAGATGAACGAGGAAGATTTGTTTGGGAAGCTTCGTCCATCAAAAAAATATATAGAAGCGCATCAGTCAAAGGCGAGCGCGGATGGTTATATTGTGCGAGATATAGCGATTGATCTGATAAGGAAGTATTCAGATCAAGATCCTTTTAATCCGACACAGCCTTTTGCAAAAGAATTGCGTCTTGCAGTGATGGATGAGCTAAGTCTTGAAACAGAGGATGAAATGAATCGTTTGAAATTTTATACGGCTGTTGGGACTTCTGCCGATGTATTTCATGGTATTGATGGGTGGTTTGAATATGTTGATGATGATGGAGTGCGTGTGATCGTGACAATAGATGTTACAAAAAATCCAAAAAAAGATGAATGGAAAGCGGACGTGATAATTCCAGAAGTAGCTGATCCGGGAGAAGATGAGACAAAGTTTCTTGAAGAGGCGGAAAGATATGCAAAAGAAATTGTAAAACAATTTGAAGTAAAGATGAGCGCGATCGATGCAAAAACCGCCTAAGGCGGTTTTTTACTTGACAGTTTTTAAATAAAGAGTAGTGTAATGTGTTCCCAGATCGGAGGTAGAAGAAATGGGAGCTGAATTCCAGTGTGC
>JAGVFR010000004.1 GCA_020057555.1 bacterium
CAAGCGGTCAAACCGTTGGTGTGAAGCTCGCATCTGCTTCGGATTTGGTCTTCTCCAGTGGTGGAGCCGCTTCCGGTTCCTTCCCACTCTCTGGATCAATCCACACGATCGCTACTGCCCCAAGCACATTTGGTGCCGCTGACTTTACTGGCAGCACAACACCAACTGGATCCACAGTTGATCCAGCAGAAGGAATTAAAGTATTTGAACGCACACTTTCAGTTACAACAAATGAACTTTCGTTGAAAGCAGTGCGTTTCCGCAACATTGGTTCCATTGACGCAGTAGATGTCAACAACTGGCAACTCTATGTCGGTGGAGTAAAGCGCGGAAGTTCAGTTGCTTCAGAAGATTCTCTTGGTTATGTGACGTTTGATCTTTCAGCCGCTCCTGTCGAGCTCAAGACTGGTTCACATCAGGTGAAAGTCATGGCAGACGTTATCGGCGGATCAGGTCGCACAGTAACTGTTGGCCTTCGAAACAGCGCTGACTTCGTAGCAGTTGATTCTGATTATGGTCAGCCAGTGAAAGCAACAGTCGGTGCTGCGGCATTTTCCGCAATGGATGCAGGTGCTCAATTAATGAGCAGTGGTTCAATTACATTCACTAAGGCTACTGATTCACCTTCAGGAAATGTGACAGATACTGCTTCAGGCGTCACACTTGGAAAGTGGACAGTAAAGGCTTTCGGAGAAAAGATGAAAGTTGAGTCTCTTAATTTCTATGTTGATGAAAGCGACAATGATACGGCATTCACGCTTCGAAACGGTGCTGTATTCTTGAACGGTTCGCAGATTGGAAGCACAGCTGCACTCGCTTCTAACTCCGATGCAACATTGGCCTACACAGCATATACATTTGGTTCATCTTTCATTGTGACTCCAGGAACACCAGCCACTCTCGAAATTCGAGCTGACTTGGTGGACAATGATGGAACTGATGACCTTGCTAATGCAGATACACTCATTGCTAACATCGATAACACTGCAACAAGCAACGTTCAACAAATGACTTCTGGCGGTTACTTGAGTCGTCCAACAAGCGACACAGCAGCCAACACAGTCACAATTGCGGAAGGCGCGTTGACTGTTGCTAAGAATGGTTCTTACGCGGACCAAACAACGATCGATCCAAAGACGGCTTACAAGATCGGTTCGTATACTGTTACAGCCGGAACAACAGAGGCAGTTAACTTAACAGACATTGTCGTTGACAGTGATGCAGGAACAAGTATGGCGACAACCGATTTGTTTAACCTTTATGTAAAGTATGGTCCTGTTTCAAACATGACCACCACAAGTACAAAAGGATCTGTTGCAACAGCAGCCAACTCATGGTCCATTAACTATGAATTGAAAGCTGGCGAGACAATTTATGTAGATGTTTATGCAGACATCGACTCAGCGATTAGCACTGGTGAGACAATCATTACATCTCTTGATGTTAACGGTACTTCAGTAAAATCTGGTTCTGCACCATCAACCGCTGAAGTCAATGGTCAGACGATCACGATGACAGCCGGATCATTTACCGAATTCAATGATGACCATCCAGTTGCCGCGATTGTTCATGGAGCTCAAGAAGTTACAGCCGCTAAATATCGCTTCAGTGCGTCAAACGAGAGCTACACAATCTCGGAAATGACAACACGTGTAGCCAGTGCGACAGCTTCTGGACTTATAAGCGAAGTTCGTTTGTACGACGGAAGCACACTCAAGGCTTCAACTGTGTACGACGAAAATTTATTAGCTGAAGCAACATGGACAGGATTGAGCATTCCAGTTGCCGCTAACGCAACAAAGATCTTGACTGTCAAGTATCTTCTCAACAGCGTTGGAGTAGGTGCTGGAACATCACAGACAGACGTAAAGAACACTTTGCAATCTGTTAAGATTATGGATAGTAATGGAGCAGAAACAACTGAAACAGACGTTGCAAGCGCACACTGGACAGCAGATTCCATTCTTGGAAACTCACAGTATGTCTTTGCTTCCATCCCAACCATTAGCGCTGTTGATCTTACAAACAGTACACTCGTGAACGGACAAGCACAGGATATGTACAAGTTCACAGTGTCTGCCACTGGAGGATCAGTTGCTGTGAAGCAGTTTAAACTCACAACTTCATGGTCTGATGGTGGAACAGGAGATACACTCGAAGTTGAATCGTTCAAGATTTACAAGAACGGTTCTGACATCACATCTTCGACAACAATCGTTGATGAACTTGGAAACGTTGTTTCAGATACAACAGGTATTGTTGACGCAACTCCAAGCTCAAGAGTTATTGTCACATGGACAACAGAAGACACAGTCGCTCAAGGTGAAACAGTCACATATACTGTTCGTGGAACTCCAACAGGATTCCGCGCAACAGGTGCTGACACTGTCGGCGATTCAGTGAGCTTCTTCTTGGCTCAAGACGCAGCGACAAATGGCACAAGCAAATTCCTTAACGATGAGACAGATTTGGGTGCTGGTTACTCAGAGATCATGGAACTCTTCACAAGTGCAGCCGCCAACACATCTGATGGTACTGCCGCAGAGCTCATCTGGTCCGACATTAGCGCCGCAAGCCACGCGTCTGCCGCGAACGCAAGTTCAACAGGCGACTGGCATAACGGATTCTTGGTTAAGAATCTTGATCTCGCAGGCGAGACATGGTCCAAGTAATCTAATCCTCATTTGAGGAAACCAAATTCCCACCCATTCCGGGTGGGTTTTGGTTTTGTAGACAGTTTTAATTTCGTGCTAAATTTTATTCCCTGAGCTTGTCGAAGGGATAAAATTTGAAAAATTCGCATTACTGCCTTCGACGTTGCTCAGGCAATAACGAGATATCCTCCCAATAAGCGTTAGGGGGGATATTTTTTATCTAACTAATTTGATACAATCAAAACAAGATATGTCAACACAAGAAGCTACCATAAACGAACTCAAGCAATTATATGAAACATAGCAAATCCGTTTTCGTGTCGCTTGTTTTTGTCCCATTCTTTTTTATTATCGTTTTTCCTGCACAGGCGTCTGGTTGGATTGAAAAAGACCTTGGCACAATTCAAGGCCTGCAAGGCATTACAAAAGCCGGAGACAATTATTTTGCAGTTGGTAACGGAAGCAACATTATTCGTTCAACTGACAATGGAAACACTTGGGCTGTTTATGATCAAAGCGGAAGTGTTTATTGGCAGGATATTGAAACAACTGGAACAAAAGTTCGAGCAGTTGGAGAAGGGGGAACTTTGCGCGAATCAACAAACAGCGGTTTAACATGGAGCCAAAGAAATCTTGAAATCACTGATACTTTTTATGATATTGAAACCTCATCTGAACGCGGATACATAGTCGGAACAAACGGAAGAATAATGTATTACGGCTTCAACACTGACACATGGCATTCAGCGACTTCGTCAACGACTCTTGCTTTATACGGTGTGCAAGATCGTGGTGATGGAACAGCATGGGTGGTCGGATCAGAAGGGATTTTGTTAAAAACAATTGATTCCGGCATCACTTGGACCAATAAAGGAAAAGCCGCTGATACAGATCTGCACGCGGTTTGGTTTACAACTTCTTCGTCAGGATATGTAGTTGGAAAAAATGGCACAATTAGAAAAACAACAGATAGTGGATATTCATGGGCAACAGTTTCAGTAAGCGGACTTTCAACACAGAAACTTTACGATATCGAAGCTGTTGGCGATGATATTGTAATTGTCGGTGACAAAGTTATTGTTCGTTCGCAAGATGGTGGAAAGACCTGGACAGCGACTGATTATACATCACAAAATTTCACGTTCCGCGATGTTTATTTTCCATCCGCGAACGAACTTTGGATCGCTGGAACAAAAGACGATTATCAGTCAGTGATATTGAAGTGGGAGGGAGTGACGGAAACGCCAGCCGAAACAGTATTATCCCCTGAGCCTGTCGAAGGGGTAAAGATCGAAGCAGTAGGAGGTGACCTCATCAAACTTTCTTGCCAAGCAAACGCTCAAACGAATGATCCTTGTAAAGCAGTTTATTTCTATTCGTCCGATGGAAAACGTCACGCGTTTCCAAACGACAAAGTTTTTTTCACTTGGTTTGATAATTTTAACAGTGTGAAAGAAGTTTCTGCATCATTCATGTCCGCGCTTCCACTTGGGAAAAACGTTACTTATCATGCTGGAACAAAAATGGTTAAGTTTCAAACAGTGCCAACAGTTTACGCTGTATCCAAAAAAGGTGAATTACGCGCGATCGCTTCTGAACAAATGGCAACAGAACTCTATGGCGCAACATGGAACAAACAGATTGATGATATCTCCGACGCATTTGTTGGAAATTATACATTTGGCGTGAAAATAAATTCAGCATCTGATTTCGACGTCGCCGCAGAAAAAGTATCCGTGTCAGGATTGGATGCGAATTTTTGATAAAACTGTTATTGCCTGAGCTTGTCGAAGGCAGTAAAATATAGACGCTTATGAAAGCGCCTGTTTTTATATCCAGTTTTTATTTATTTGCCATTATTTGCGTGATTTTTACGCCTTTTTTTCATTTGTCAGCACAATCTCAAATTGATCCTTTTATCAACGACCAATGGTATTTGAATAAAATTGGTGTTCCACTTGCTTGGCAGGAAACCATTGGCTCGAAAGATGTTATTGTCGCGATTCTTGATGCAGGATTCGATCTTGATCATGAAGACATTGTAAATCAGTATTGGAACAATAAATTGGAAATTTCGAACAACCATAAGGACGATGACGGAAACGGATATGAAGACGATACGATCGGATGGGATTTTGTTGACAGCGATCCTGATCCGTCTCCAGTGATAAGTGAACAATTCAATGACACAATTATTTCACATGGAACAGCGATCGCCGGAATTATCGGAGCTGAAACACAAAATGGAATTGGGATTGCAGGTATCAATCAAAAAATTTCCATCATGCCACTTCGCATACTGAACGAAAAAGGCGTTGGATCAACGTTTGATGTTAGGCAAGCAATTGAATACGCTGTAAAAAATGGCGCGCAAGTTATCAATTTGAGTTTTACATCTGATCAACCCGACATGAATTTGGCAAAGACAATCGCATGGGCGGTTGATCAAGGCACTGTGGTGATTTCGGCTGTTGGAAATGGTGATCGTAATGTGAATGAAAAACCAACTTATCCAGCGTGTTACGATTCGCTTTTGAACAAAGAAATTGTGATCGGTGTTGCGGCAACAGATAACAATGATCAAAAAGCATCGTTTTCAAATTTTGGAGAAACATGTACTGACCTAAGCGCTCCTGGCACAAACATTTTTTCAAGCGTGTATAACGACGCGTCAAATCTTCTAACTTCAACTTCGTATGGTTCACCGTGGGAAGGAACATCAATTGCCGCGCCAATGGTTAGTGCCGCGGCCGCGATACTTAAATCTCGTTTTCCATCGCTCACACCAGAACAAATTCGTTTGTCACTGAAGCTTTCTGTCGATCCAGTGAAGGAAACTTCAGTTGAAGCTCGTAGGCGTCTCGGCTCTGGGAGATTGAACATTGTAAACGCGCTTAAAGCTGCAAAAGTTTTCGCAACAGGACAGGGTATTGCGTCAGTCAAAACAAACACGAATCATTCTCGCTCTCTTGTGGTCGCTGAAGGTCAAGGAACTGAACCGCGCGTTATTCGAGTTAATGCTCACGGCGAAATACAAGCGTCTTTTTTAGCTTATAACAAAAAATTTCGTGGAGGTGTGTCGCTTGCAATGGCTGATGTAACAGGAGATGGAAAAGAAGAAATCATCACTGGTGCGAGAAAAGGCGGGGGCCCACAAGTCCGAGTTTTTGATTTGGATGGGAAAATTATTTCGCAATTCTTTGCTTATGATCCGTCTGATCGCGGTGGAATTATAGTTTCTTCAGGTGATGTGAACGCGGATGGAATCGCGGAGATTTTTGTTGTTTCAGAGTCTGGAGGTATTGGAGATGTGCGCATGTTTAATCGTTACGGACAACTTCAGGGTATGTTGCGTCCGTTTGGTCGCGTTGATTCTGTTCTTCAACTTGCCATCGCGAATATGGATGAAGACGAGGCAAATGAACTTATATTTTTGCTTCAACAAAAAAATGAATCTTTGATTCGAATTACAGATGGCGATGGTCGTTATGTTCGAGAGTTTAGTCTTTCAAAAGATTCAAAAGGACAAACAATTTCAGCCAGTGACACTGATGGCGATGGGCAAGACGAAATCGTAGTCAGCTCGCTTATCAAAAAAGTTTCGTTTATTGAGACATATTCTGCAACGGGAACTCGTGAGACATTTTTTATACCTTACCAACCAACGACGCGTGTTGGAGCAAAAGTATGTTCAGGAGATATTGACCAAAACGGTCGATCGGAAATTTACACTGTGCCTATACTGAAAGCCGGTCCTCATTTGAGAATTTTTGAAAACAACGGTATTGTTCTTGGCGGATTTTTTCCATTTACATCGTCAAACAGATTCGGCGCAACCTGCGCAATATGGTAATATAATTTCATGCGATATTTTTTCGTAATCTTTTTTTGCATATCATTTGCGTTTCCAGCATTTGCGCTTACACCAAATGATTTTTATTTTTCACAACAATGGTATTTGAAAAAAATGGAATTGGAAAATGCGTGGAATATAAACACTGGCTCAACTGATGTTGTTGTTGCGATTCTTGATACTGGTTTTGATATGGATCATCCTGATTTGATCGGGAACGTTTGGGTAAATGGGGATGAAACAGCTAGCGACGGAATTGACAATGACAACAACGGCTATATTGATGATATGAATGGATATGACTTTGTTGAAAACGACGCGACTCCACTTCCTACGTTTGATGTCCCATACGATGATTCCGCTGTTCCTCATGGAACTGTGATCGCAGGAATTATTGGAGCCGTAGGAAATAATGCAAAAGGTATCGTTGGAATCAACTGGCACGTTAGATTGATGAACGTAAGGATTTTGGATAACAATGGTATTGGCGGTTCTGTTGTTGCAAGAGAGGCGATTCGTTATGCTGTCGCGAATGGCGCTGATGTTATCAACTTGAGTTTTACAGGTTTTGAAGTTGATCCATCATTCAAAGATTCACTTCAAGAAGCTTACGAAGCTGGTGTTGTGATTGTTGCGGCTGTTGGAAATACAAAAGACGGCGGAATAAATGTTGATGACAAACCAATATATCCAGCATGTCATGGTGATGGAGGGAATGCTGATTGGGTGATCGGAGTTGCGGCATCAGATGAAAACGACACAAAATCCGATTTTTCAAATTACGGCGCTCTTTGCACAGACATTTCAGCACCTGGTGAAAATATTTTCAGTACAACATATCAAGATGACAACCAAAGGGATTTTGCAATTGGTTATTACGAAAATGGGTGGGCAGGAACATCAATGGCAGTGCCAATGGTTGCTGGTGCGGCCGCGCTTCTGAAATCTTCTTATCCATCACTTGGACCAAGCGACATTGAAACTATTTTACGTTTGTCCTCAAGTCCTGTGATTTCAACGGGCGATTCGGCAGGGAAAGTCGGGACAGGTAGATTGAATGTTGCACAAGCACTCGCGATCGCTCCTTCGTTTGTGAAAGAAACAATTGGAATAAGCAATGCCGCGGTATCAGTTGCAACAAATTCTCTCATCAAACTCGCGTGTGTTGGCGAAACAATAATAGATGATCCTTGTCGTGCTGTTTATTTTTACGGAACTGATGGGAAGCGTCATGCGTTTACAAATGATAAAGTTTTTTTCACTTGGTTTGATAATTTTGACAGTGTGAAAGAAGTTTCTTCTAACTTCATGTCATCACTTCCACTTGGAAAAAATGTTACATATCACCCAGGAACAAAAATGGTGAAGTTCCAAAGTGTGCCAACGGTTTATGCGGTTTCAAAGCAAGGAGTGTTGCGAGCGATTGCTTCAGAACAAATCGCAACAGAACTCTATGGCGCAACATGGAACAAACAAATTGATGATATCTCTGACGCGTTTATTGGAAATTACACATTTAGCTTGAAAATTGATTCAGCTTCAGATTATGATGTCGCGACAGAGAAAGCGTCAGTATTAGGACTGAATGAGAATTTCTAATTCCCTCTGCTACTTTGCTACTATACTACTTTGCTACTATACTATTTATATCCTATGCCAGTACAAACTTCTTTCTCTCATAAAAACATTCTTGTCACAGGCGGAGCCGGGTTTATTGGTTCTTTTCTTTGCGAGCAGTTACTAAAAGATGGGCACCGAGTGATTTGTGTTGATAATTTCGCAACAAGTAACGCGAAAAATATCGATCTGCTTCTTCAAAACTCGAATTTTCGTTTTATCAA
Organism: bacterium; assembly: GCA_020057555.1. Taxonomy (GTDB): domain Bacteria; phylum Patescibacteriota; class Patescibacteriia; order UBA9934; family GWF2-40-263; genus JACQXU01. The sequence continues at coordinate 8,349 of JAGVFR010000004.1, forward strand.
ACTTGATGTAAATCAACCGTTCGATCTTGAAACGTTTCCAGAGCTCGCGGCGTTTAAGTTGCCATTTCAAGGAATTCAAGAGATATATCATCTCGCGTGTCCAACATCTATCAAGCAGTTTGATCAATACAAAATCCAAACTCTTCTTTCAAGCTCTATCGGAACTTATCACGCGCTTGAGCTTGCGAAAAAATATCGCGCAAAAATTTTACTTGCTTCAAGTTCTGTTGTGTATGGCGAAAGAAAAGAAGGGAAGTCACATGTGAGTGAAGAGGAAACCGGAATTGTAAACCATCTGTCACCGCGAGCTTGTTACGATGAGGGCAAACGTTTTTCAGAAACGATGTTTGAAACTTATCGGCAAGTTCACGGAATCGATATTCGCATTGCGCGAATTTTCCGAACTTATGGTCCGCGCATGCCACTGTTTGATGGCCATCTTATTCCAGATTTTATTTTGAATGCTCTTGATGGAAAAGAACTTGTTTTGTTCGGAGGAAAAGAATTTCGAACATCACTTGTTTATGTTTCAGATGTTGTTGACTGTTTGTTTAGACTTATGGACGCGTCGCAAGATCCAGGTCCAACAAACATTGGAAGCGATGTTGATCATTCAATGCTAGAAGTAGCGGAGAAAATAATTGAAATGACAAATTCAACTTCAAAAATAGTTGAAGGTGAAAAGTTTGTTTTTCTTTCCGAGCTTTCACTTCCAAGGATTGAAAGAGCAAAAGAGTTAGGATGGTTTCCGCTGATTCGCCTTGAGGATGGACTTGCACGAACGATTGAATATATGAGGGCGAATAAGATACTGTTGAGCAGTTTATAGAACAAGCCGTTAACCATTAGTTGTTAGCCGTTAGAACAGAATTTTTATCAGTCTAAAAGCTAAAGGCTAGCGGCTAAAGGCTTACAGCTATGCGAATAATTGCAATTATTCCCGCTTACAACGAAGAAAAAACCATTGCCGAGGTTCTTACGAACACTCGGCCATTTGTTGATCAAATCATTGTTGTAAACGATGGATCAAGTGACAGAACAAGAGAGATCGCACAATCACAAAATGCGATTGTTGTTAGCCATGTGATCAATCGTGGACTAGGCGCTTCAATTGGAACAGGCTTTGAAATGGCAAAGCGACTTGGCGCAGACGTCGTTGTTACACTTGATGCTGATGGTCAACATGATCCATCTGAAATTCCACTATTTATTCAAGCGATTGAAAAAGGAGCGGATGTTGTGATTGGTTCAAGAATGCTCAAGCGAACAGGAATGCCGTGGTATCGGCAAATTGCAAACACACTTGGAAATCTTGTGACGTTTTTTTTATTTGGAGCACTTGTGACAGATAGTCAATCTGGTTTTCGCACGTTCACAGCTTACGCGCTTCGACAGATTGAAATTCAGACAAACCGCATGGAAGTTTCTTCAGAGTTGATTGCTGAAGCAAGACGTCGTAAGCTCACATTGGCAGAGGTTCCGATCAAAGCGATTTATACAGATTACTCGCTTTCTAAAGGGCAGAGCTTTGCTGTTGGCTTGAAAACATTTGTAAAATTAGTTTTACGCCGCATAAGACAGTAGTATGACAATCATTCAAATTTTCATTCTTCTTTTCGCTTTGTTCGCAATCTCGCGAACCTTGCGACAATTTCGACAAGGCGCGCTTTCAATCGCTTGGTTGATATTTTGGATTGTGTTTTGGATTGTTGTTGGCGGTGTTGCACTTTCACCTCAAACAACAGATATTGTTGCAAAACTTGTAGGTGTCGGACGCGGAGCGGATTTTATAATTTATCTTTCACTAATTGCTCTCTTCTATTTAATGTTTCGGCTCTTTGGAAAAATAGAAGATGTTGAGCGTGAGATAACGAAATTGGTGAGAAAATTAGCGGTGGAAGAAAAGGAAGTAATGGAAGAAAAAAAGAAAGAAAAATAATATGATGCCAAAAGTTGCAATTGTGTATCTTTCCTATAATGGAAAAAGATATTTGGATGAAGTTTTGACTGCGCTTCGCGCGCTTAACTATCCACGCGAAAGTCTTGAATTTATTTTTGTTGACAATGCATCATCAGACGGTAGCCAAGAATATTTGAGAAACGTGAGTGATATCACGTTTTTTCCAAATGGAAAAAATTTAGGATTTGCGGAAGGGAATAACATCGGAATCAATCACGCGCTATTGCATGGCGCGGATTATGTTTTTTTACACAACAATGATTTGAAATTACATTCCGACGCTCTTTCGCACGCAGTAGCTCTTGCGCAGTCTGATCCAAAAATTGGGTCCGTTCAATCTTTAATGACACTTTGGAAACATCCGGACATTGTAAATTCAACCGGTGGCATGGTTCATTTTTTGGGATTCGGATTTGTTAGGGATAATGGAGAAAAAAGTGATGAAGTGATGAAGTGGCGAAGTGATGGGGAAGAGATCGCGTATGCAAGTGGCGCGGCAGTTTTGTATCGTGCTGAAGTTCTGAAAAACGTCGGTGTTCTTGATCCTTTTTTATTTTTATATCATGAAGATCTTGAGCTTGGTTGGAGAATCCGTCTAGCAGGATTCAAAAATGTTTTGTCTCTTCGATCGCTCGTGTTTCATGATTATGAATTCAAACGATCGATACAAAAGTTTTTTTGGATGGAACGTAATCGTTGGCTTGTTCATTTTTCACATTTGAATTGGTCAACCCTTTTGATTCTTTTACCATTCATGATAATAATGGAAGTCCCTCTTCTTCTGTTTGCAATCAAAGGCGGTTGGATAAAACAAAAATTTTGTGTGTATGCAAGTTTGTTAAGTCCAAAATCATGGTTTTACGTTTTGCGAAAACGTCGTGAGTCGCATATAATTCGGAAAGTTAGCGACGCTGAAATCGTTCAACTTTTCACTGGCAAAATAATTCATCAAGAAACCAACAATCCGATTGTCACATGGATTGGAAATCCGATTCTAGGTGTTGCCTGGTTTTTAATCAGAAAAATAGTACGTTAATAGATCGACTTCCAAAAATTGCCCAAGTTGTTTGCACCTATCCACCTTATCGTGGCGGAATGGGAAATGTTGCGTTTGAATACACTGAGCGTTTAAGAGAACGAGGATACAACGTTCACGTGTTCACAACAAAAGGTTATGTTGAAGTTGAGGATCCAGATTATGTGCACCGTGTTCCAAGTATTATTCACATTGGCAATGCCGGTGTAATGCCATCGCTTTTTCATCGATTGTCTGGATTCGATCTTGTTCATCTGCACTATCCATTTTTTGGTGGTGCAGAACCAACTTTGGTTAGGAAGGCCGTTTCGCCCAATCAAGGTCTTGTCATGACTTATCACATGGATGCAACAGGAAATGGTTTGCGAGGAACATTGTTTAGCGCGCATAGACGAGTTCTTTTGCCTTGGATTGTGAATCGTGTTGATCGAATACTTGCAAGCAGTCAGAACTATATTGATGGATCAGCGATTGCCGAAATTCCAAATGCAATGGATCGTGTTGAAATTCATCCTTTTGGAATTGACCTTCACAGATTCCGTCCTGGGAATGCGGATTTTTTCAAACAACGATTAGACATTCGAACAGATGTTCCAGTTATGTTATTTGTTGGGGGACTTGATAGCGCACATTATTTTAAAGGAATTCCAGTTCTTCTTGAAGCGCTTAAACTTGTTTCTTCACTACCTTGGGAAATGCTTATTGTTGGAGAGGGAAATTTGAAAGCAAGTTTTGAAGCAACAGTTCGAAAGTCGATTCTACATGGCAGAGTTCATTTTCTTGGAAATGTTGCAGAACGTGACATTCCATTTTTGTATAGATGTTCTGATTTTCATATTTTTCCTTCTGTAAAGCGTGCTGAAGCATTTGGTCTTGTTGCTCTTGAGGCCGCGGCAAGTGGCATTCCAACGATTGCATCAAATTTATGCGGTGTTAGCACTGTTGTTTTGGATGGAAGCACAGGCCTCCTTGTTCCTCCTGAAGATGTAACAGAACTTGCAAACGCAATGAAATTACTGCTTTCGCAACCAGAATTGCGAAAACGACTTGGTCAAGCCGCAAGATTAAATGCTGAATCAAATTTTGCTTGGGAACCGGCAATCGCTAAGCTTGAGCAAACATACCGATCTGTTTTGGAACAGAAAAGCGCACGCGAATACGTATGAAAATCGGAATCATCTCAAATCTATATCCACCGTCAGAACGTGGTGGTGCTGAACTTATCGCGCAACGAGTTGCAGATGAGTTATCTTTACGCGGGCATGATGTTTTTGTAATTACAACAATGCCGTTTGCTGGAATGAAAAGTTTATTTCCAAGAGTGACAGAACATTATGTTGAAAGAGTTTATAGATTTTTTCCACTGAATCTATATCACATTTTTAGCGCGCATAAATTTCCATTTTTTTTGCGCTTGATATGGCATATTATTGATTTATTTGGACCATTTCCAAAGTCTATTTTGAAACGTGTTTTAATAGATGAAGAACCAGATGTTGTTTTTACGCATAACTTAAAAGGGTTAGGAATGAGTGTCTCTTTGCAAATTCAAGAAATCGGAATTCGTCATATTCACACGATTCATGATGTTCAATTATCAGTTCCAAGTGGGATGTTAATTTGTAATCAAAGTGACAATAATGAACACATAAGTTTGTTCCGTCTGCTATATGAAAAAGCCACAAAATACGCGATAGGTTCGCCTGATGTTGTTATATCGCCATCAAATTTTCTTGCAGAGTTTTATAAAGCGCGAGATTTTTTTCCAAATTCCGAAGTTCGCGTGATTCCAAATCCAACTCCAAAATATGTCAGTCGTGAAGAACGTGGAATAGTTTCACCAAATGGTCCAATAAAATTTTTGTTTGTTGGTCAGATCGAGGATCACAAGGGAATTGGAGTTTTGCTAGAAGCAGTAAACAATCTTTCATTTCCATTCGAGCTTCACATTGCTGGAGATGGAACTCATGTTCAAAGTGTTGTGAAAAAAGCAAAACTTGATTCTCGAATTATCTTCCACGGTTTTATATCTTTGGAACACATTAGAAAGTTGATGCGGAATTGTGATTGTGTTGTTTTGCCATCAATGTGTTATGAAAATTCGCCGACAGTTATTTACGAAAGTTTCCAAGTTGGAACTGCTGTTATTGCATCAAAGATTGGTGGAATTCCAGAACTAGTCAAAGACGGAGAAAACGGTTTGCTTGTAGAACCAGGAAATGTTGAAGCGCTTGTAGACGCACTTAAAAAGTTTGAAAAGGAACGCGAAGTGTTTTGGAACAAATCAAAAGAAATTCAAAAAAGCGCAGAGCGCTTTTCATTAAAAAAATACGTTGATGAGTTGGAGAGGATAGTAGCAAAGCAGAAAAGTAGCAAAGTAGTATAGGGAAGGGGAATTTGATTTTTGTTACTTTTTCAGAACCGATACTTAAAGACATACACTGCTCCGTTGTTGATTGAGCGCCAATCATCAGCGGTTGTTTTTGCTGTTTCGATAATTCTTGGCGAATCCCACCAGTAGGAATTCACAAAATAAAAAAGCGTATCAATGTCACCGTGCATTGGAACTAAATTAAGCGCTTCTTGCGC
>JAGVFR010000025.1 GCA_020057555.1 bacterium
AATCTATTTATCAATTAATCTAAACTTCCAATGGATTCCATCGGGAGTTTTTTTATATGGCTCGATCTTTGCGTATTACATATCCAGGGGCGCTTTATCACATCACAACGCGCGGGAATAAGAAGCAGCCGATTTTTGCAAGTGATTCGGATCGTATGTTATTTTTTCAGATACTTACAGACTCCATGCGAACATACAACTGGATTTGTCATGCTTATTGTCTGATGGGAAATCATTTTCATTTGCTCATTGAAACAATTGACCCAACATTATCGAATGGCATGCGATATCTCAATGGGATTTATACGCAAAGCTACAACAAAAGACACAAGACAATCGGTCATGTATTCCAAGGTCGATTTAATGCTTTCCTCATCGAAAAGGAAACGTACTTGCTGGAGGTCTCCCGTTACATTGTGCTGAATCCAGTGCGTGCCGGATTAGTTCACAGTCCAGGAGAGTGGGAATGGAGTAATTATCGTGCAACAGCCGGTCTTATCAAGCCGTTCATGTTTCTGGATATCGACTATGTTTTAGGTTGTTTTTCTGGGGATCGTTCCCATGCGCAATTACAGTACATTTCTTTTATTGAAGACGGGATAAACCGATCATCACCATTTGAAGATATTAAACATGGATGCCTTCTAGGTTTTCCTCAATTCGTACATTTTGCATGGGAGTGCATACAAGACGTTCACAATAACTTGGATATTCCACGCGAACAGCGCATGCTCGGTCGTTTATCTCTCATGGAAATATTTGCCGACGTAAGTTCAAAAAAGGATCGTAATTATGCGATTCATTTAGCTCGGTATGTTTATGGATATTCAAATGTACAGATAGCAAGATTTTTAGGCAGGGCATCTTCAACGATTAGTGAAATTGTGAATGAGAAAAACCGATGATCGAAGACCTGACCCCACTTGAACAGTTTTTAATATAGTGTTAGACTGCGGTGCGTTATGTCTGACTACATTTCAATTCGTGGCGCTCGCGTTCACAATCTTAAAAATATAAATGTTAAGATACCGAAAAATAAATTAGTGGTGATAACCGGGCTTTCCGGTTCAGGAAAATCATCTTTGGCCTTTGACACAATTTACGCTGAAGGACAACGACGCTACATGGAATCGCTTTCCAGTTACGCGCGTCAGTTTTTGGAATTGCAAGACAAACCGGACGTTGATGAAATTTTGGGACTTTCTCCAACAATCGCGATTGATCAAAAATCTTCTTCTCACAATCCTCGTTCAACAGTTGGAACCGTTACAGAGATTTACGATTTTTTACGCGTGTTATTCGCGCGCGCTGGACGTCCACATTGTCCAAAGTGTGGAGCGCCGGTTCAAGAACAAACAATTGAACAAATAGTCGCGCGTCTTTCGCAAATGGTCGGAAAAGAAACTCTGCTTTTGCTTGCGCCAATTGTGAAACAGCAAAAAGGCGAACATAGACACGCGCTTCAAGCCGCGCTTAACGCAGGTTTTACTCGCGTTCGTTTGGACGGACTTTTAGTTGACACTGATGAAGCGCTTGCAACTCGACGCGACAAGAAAAAAGATCATGACATTGATGTTTTGATTTTTTCGTTTCTTCCAAATACAAACTATTCAACAGATACAATTACACAGCAAGTGAAAAAAGCGCTTGAGTATGGAAATGGATTTTTAGCGATCGTCAACGATGATAATGGTAACGAGCTTGCTTTATCGCAAAGTTTCATGTGTGTGAATTGTGGAATGGATCTTCCAAAACCAGAGCCGCGACTTTTTTCTTTTAACTCCCCGTATGGCGCGTGCCCGGAATGTACTGGTCTTGGTGAAAAACTTGTTCTTGAGCCAGATCTTGTTATTCCAAACAAGCGTCTCACAATTGCCGAAGGCGCTGTTCGACCATGGACACGCATTGCTGGAAATCAAACAAGCTATTTGCGTTTGCTTCAAACAGTTGGGAAAAAATATCGTATCTCAATGGACATGCCGGTTGAAAAAATTTCAAAAGCAAAAATGGATGTGATTTTGTACGGCACAGGCGATGAATTGCACGAGTTTGATGGGCAATCAGTGATGTTCTTTGGAATTTTGGCGCAACTTGAACAAAAATATCGCGAAACAGATTCTGAATATGTTCGTTCAGAATTAGAGGGTTACATGCGTCGAATGATTTGTCCGTCGTGCGAAGGAAAGCGTTTGCAAAAGTCAGTGCTCGCTGTAACGATCGCAGGGAAATCAATCTCGGACGTTGTTAATATGCCGGTTGAGGAAGTTGGTGAGTTTTTTACTTCCGTTGTCGCAAAGCGTTCCGACATGACAACAGGCCTAACTTCAGATGAGCGTCTTGTTGTAGAGCGAGTTGCAAAAGAAGTGCGAGCTCGTCTTTTACAGTTGATTGAAGTCGGACTTGGATATTTAACGCTTGATCGTTCAGCAATGACGCTCTCCGGCGGTGAATCACAACGTGTTCGTCTTGCCACTCAACTTGGCACGCAACTTTCAGGCGTCATTTATATTTTGGACGAACCATCGATTGGTCTTCACCCGTGCGATAATGATAAACTAATCGAAACAATCAAACAGCTCCGCGATAACGGAAATTCTGTGATCGTTGTTGAACATGATGAAGCGATGATTTTAGCCGCTGATTATGTTTTTGATGTTGGTCCTGGAGCAGGTGAGTACGGAGGAGAAATTATTGCAGAAGGGACAGCTTCGCAAATGAAAAAAATGAAAGATTCTCTCACTGGCCAATATCTTTCAGGAAAGAAAACAATTCCGACTCCAAAAAAACACCGCAAAGGAAGCGGAAAGAAGATTTCGATTTTGGGAGCAAGCGCGTTTAACTTGCAAAACATTGATGTTGATATTCCACTTGGTCAGCTTGTGTGTGTGACAGGTGTTTCCGGTTCTGGAAAATCAACTCTAATTCTTGATATTTTAGGAAAGGAATTGTCGCGTAAGTTTTATCGTGCGAAAGTTTATCCTGGTGAACACAAAGCCATTAAAGGAATTGAACACATTGACAAGATCGTTGCTGTTGACCAATCTCCAATTGGTCGGACTCCTCGTTCAAACCCAGCAACTTACACCGGTGTGTTTACTGCGATTCGTGATTTGTACACTGCGGTTCCGGAAGCAAAGTTGAGAAATTTTGATGCCGGGAAATTTAGTTTCAATGTGAAAGGCGGTGGGCGATGTGAGACGTGTTCAGGAGATGGGATGCGTCGAATTGAAATGCAGTTTATGCCCGATGTTTATGTTGAATGTTCCGAATGTCACGGCACGCGATACAATCAAGATGTACTTGAGATTCATTACAAACAAAAAAATATCTCTGATGTGCTTATCATGACTGTTGAAGAAGCGCGAAGATTTTTTGCGGATCAAACAGCGATTTTCGAAAAATTAAATGTGCTTCACGAAGTCGGACTTGGTTATTTGAAACTTGGACAGAGCGCGATAACGCTTTCTGGCGGAGAAGCGCAACGCGTAAAACTCGCGACTGAACTTTCACGCCGCGCAACTGGACGCACACTCTATATTTTGGATGAACCAACAACTGGTTTGCATTTTGAAGACATCAAACGATTGCTTGCGGTGTTACATCAATTAGTTGATAAGGGAAATACGGTTGTGATCATTGAACACAATTTAGATGTGATCAAAGGAGCGGACTGGGTGATTGATATGGGTCCAGGAGGTGGCATTAAAGGAGGTAAGATTATTGCTGTTGGAACTCCACGCGAGATTATGAAAGTAAAGGCGAGTATTACAGGTGATTACTTGAAAAAATTAGACGTTCGAAAGTCAAAAAATAGCTAAAATGAGTTAAAAACCCTGTTTCGTCTATTGACAAAATAGGGTTTTTTTGATATCCTCGTTCTCTATGATGAATATAAAGAAAGCCTTCATTTTCGTGTTTTTGCTCGCGATTGCGCTTAGCCCTATAGTTCCAAACGCAAATGCGACTGATGGACAATGGAAAACAAGCATCGCTGATGCGACATGGAATTACGACTTGTATCGCGTTGAACGTCTTGCGTTTGGAAAAACCGTTTCAGGTCCGTATAAATTTAATCAAACCGCGTTCGTGACAGAACAAGACAGCATCTCATTTTTGAAAGATGATTCAGCGCTTCGTGTTTCAAACGTAAGCAAGCGTGTTTCATCTTCATTTTGGCACAGCGCGCAAGATGACAGATTTGTTTATCTTGTTCCGTCCACTGATGGAAAGTCATGGGGAACAATTTATGAATACTTTACAGATACAGGTGTTATAAAAACTTTGGATACGATTGTTCGAAAGTCTGATGATTTGAATTATTTAACATCAGCCGTTGATGGCACACGCGTTTATTCATCCATTTTGCACACAGATGCAATTACAAAAAATATCGAAAACAAACTCGTTGTTAGTGATTATCAAACAGGATATAAATTTGATGATTTTACATGGACTCTTAACGCGCCAATTCAAGAGATTGTAGATGTAAAAGATTCTTTGGTTCTCACAAAGTTTCAGTTTGATGGCGGATTCAAGCAACTTTTGGTTATTGATGAAAAAGCTCGAACAGTCACTCCTGTTCCTGGAACTTGGACACAACCAGATGGAGACATTGTTGGCGCGCATTTTCTTTCTGACGGCACAATTCAATATTTCCAAAATTATCGTTTGTATACTTACAAACACGGAGTTGATTCTGTTTCACATGAATCGGGCGGAGCTTACTTGAATTGGTTTGTGGACGCGGAAGACGCGATCCAATTTGTCGGCGATCGAATGGCGTATATTGATTCTGAAAACACACTGTATGTAACAAACCTTCAAGGCGCTTCCAATTTTGGAAAGGCTTTGAATGGCACGTTTAATCTTGAAAAAGACGCGATTTATTTTGAGTCTTTGGATGGATACATCAGTTACACATTCAGCACAAAGACTTGGAATAATCAGTCTTTCCTTGTGACTGACACATATCAAGATGTTATGATTGGTACTGATGATAGTGGAAATATCTGGTACAAGAATTTGAAAACAGGAAAAATAGTAAACGTGGGGTTTGGATCAAATCCTGTTTTGGCAGGACGCGAAGACGCTTATTGGAATGGAATTGATGGAAAAATTTACCACGCGGTATTTTCTCCACTTCTTGACGTTGGCGATGCCGACGTCCAAGCTGTGAAAGCTTATGGCAATTCAACCGTCTATATCATGAGTGGAAATAAAATGTGGCGAGTTGCTGATGAGGTAACTTATTTCACATGGTTTGATTCATGGGAAGATGTTGTTTCAGTCTCGCAACAGACTTTAAAAGTCTATACAGATTCACATACTGATATGGGTAATGCGCTTTATGCGCCTGGAACTCGTGTGAAAGCTGTTAGCGATCCACGTGTTTACGTAGTCGGTGTTGACGGTTCCCTACATTGGATTGTTTCTGAAACAGTTGCAGATTCAATTTACGGTCCATCTTGGAACAAAGGAATTATCGAAGTGCAATCAGTTCAGTTGTGGAATTATTCCAATGGAACTCAAGTCAACTCTAACAAAGATATTCAAACAGTGATCTAATATAAAAAAATCGGTCTCGCGTGAGGCCGGTTTTTTTGTTTGAACAATTCCTTGACAAAAAGGACGGTTTCTGGTATCCTGTTTTCTCAACTCCTTAACGTGCATGTGTCTTAAGGCGAACGTTGAGAACTCAAACCAGGAGAAAGCACGTGAAAACCCTTGCAAACAAAGCCGAGTACGAACAGTTTTTGGCGCAAAATTCATTTGCGCTTGTCGACTTCTCGGCGACATGGTGCGGTCCTTGCCGTATACTTGCACCAATACTCGAGGAGTTGAGCAAGACAGAATCTGGTCTTGCAATCGCAACGATCGACGTTGATAACAACACTGAACTCACGGCTCAGTTCGTCATTCAGTCTGTGCCCAGTATGCTTCTCTTTAGGAGCGGAACACTGGTCAGTAGGAAGATCGGCGTTCAGTCAATTGACAAGATCAGAGTGTGGTTGAAAGAGACGCCGTGTGAAGTCCTCTGAGAGAAGCGATTCTCTCTTTTTTGTTGAAAACAAATAAAGTCATGCTATTATATACACAATATGTCAAATGAATCATCTCAAGAAAAATCAGGCTTGAATCTTGTTGAAACAACATCTTCAACAGCATCTGAACGCAAAGATTTCATTTCAACACCAAAAGAAATTACTGAAAAAGGTGCTGTGAGTAATAATGCAATTGCAGGTAAGCTTACCGAATTGGATTTAAAATTTGAAGGTTCGCGCGACATCTTGAGCAGTGGCGCTCTTGGGCCTATTTATCGTGTTGAAGCGAAAACACAAGAAGGTGAACCTGTTGTCATGATTGAAAAAGTATTTGGACGACAAGAAAAACGATTCACAAAAGTTGAAGCGGATTCATTGGAAGCCGCTTCCGTAAATATTCGCCCACGTCTTGGAATTGTTGATAAAAATAGTGACAGCGGAAAATTAGAAGGAGTAGTGATTGATTGGTTATTCAATGAAGAACAAGCTTTGAAAGATTTGGAAGGAATTCCAGGAATTCCAAAATCCTACGGAGCAGTTTATGAAGGGAAATGTGGATCTATTTTAGAACAGTTTATTGACGGGTATGACATCGTAGATATTGCGGAAAATTCCGAATCAACAGATGAGATCAATCAGGTTTTTGATCGCTATGTTGAAACATATACGAAAGCCGCGGAGAATGGATATGTTTACAATAATCCGTATGGAGCAACTGCAATGGTGGACAAGAAAACAAAGCAGCCGTATTTAATGGATTGGTATCAACACGGAACAGGATCTATTGATTCAGAAGGACCTGTAAGAGAAAAATATTTGCGTGGTCTTCAAGATATTAAAAATTTTCGACAGGAAACACTTGATCAATGGAGTCAAAAACAAGCGGAAAAAATTCGAGATAAAATTCAGGCATCTGGGAAATAATAAATAATAAAAAAATCGCCCTTCGACTAGTTCGGGGCGGTTCTTTTGTTTACTTTGTTTCAGTTGCGTATGTATCTTTGAACTTTCTTTTTGCTTGGCGTTTTTTGTCTGACAAGAATGTTAGTTTTGCTCGTCTGACTTTTGCGGTTTTAACAAGTTCGATTTTTGCGATCACAGGTGAGTTGATTGGGTAGATTTTTTCCACACCAACCCCTTCACTCATTTTTCGGATCGTGAGAGTTTTTGATTTTCCTGATCCGCGCACGCCAAGAATGATACCTTCAAAAACTTGCACGCGTTCGCGCTCTTCACCTTTGGAAGTGACATCCTTCACACGTTCATGTAGACGGACTGTTTGTCCCGCTTTGAGTTCGTTGAGTTCCATAGTGGCCAAATAGTAGTAGAATGGCTTAAAGAAGTCAAGAGGGCAGGGATTGGAGGATTTGGTTAATGATTTGAGCAGGGTTTAGAGATGTTGTGTCAATCACAAGATCGTAGTTTGAACGATCCAGATAATCAACGTCATAATACTGTTTGTATCGTTTTTGATCAGAAGCCAGACGCGCGCGAATGCTTTCATTTACTTCTTGCGCTGATTGGTACGACCTTTCATCTTTACGCAGTCCTTGTTTTGATGCTTCAAAAATTCTTCGAGCCGCTTCGTCTTCATCAACATCCAAAAAAATTTTGAATGATTGTGGAACAAAATGCCATGACAAGCGTCCATCCAAAATAAAATTATCTTGTTCACGTCCTAATTTTTTTTGATACGCGTCAACTTCGTTATCAGAAAAAGGTTGTGTTTCACCGATTGTGTTTAGTTCATCAATTGTAATACCTTTTTCATTAGCCATTTTTCCGCGCAAGTCACCGATCGAATACCAAGGTATATTGAGTTTTTTTGCGATCATTGAAGCAATGGTAGATTTTCCTGCGCCAGGAACGCCGGTTAGAGTTAGAATCATAGCGCTAGTTTTTTTAAAATATTTTCTAGCTCATCTGGAAGTGGCTCTTCAAATGTTCTTTCGGTTCCATCCATAAGTTTGAAACGAAGTTTGTGAGAGTGAAGAAAAATTCGATCAAGTTCAATCGGACGTACATTTTTCATTTTATTTTTTTGATATAGATGATCTCCAATAAGCGGATGATCGATCGCTCGAAAGTGAACTCGAATTTGATGAGTTCGTCCTGTGTGGATTACGACGTTTGCGTAAGTGTGGTTTTTGAAACGTTTCAGAACATCATATTCTGTGATTGCGTCTTTACCTTCTTGAGTTTCAGGTCTTGCAACCATGCGACCACGAGCGTGCGATCTTGCGATTTTGAATTTGATAACATCATGATCTTTTGTGAGAACTCCATAAACGAGTGCAAGATATTCTTTTCTAACAGACCTATTTTGAAATTGGGTTTTTAGTGATTCAAAAGCTGATTGTGTTTTTGCAATTACCATCAGTCCTGAAACGTCCTTATCAAGTCTATGCACAATTCCTGGACGTTCCGGTTCATCACCAACTTTAGCTATTGATGGATTGCGTTTGAGCAATGAGTCAACAAGAGATATTTCATCAGTGTGTCCTTTTGAAGGATGTACGAGAAGTCCTGCTGGTTTATTGATTACAAGTAGATCATCGTCTTCGTAGACGATGTGAAGTATTGGCGCTTTTCCTTTTTTAACTTGTGAAAGTGATTCTTCAAGTTCTGGAACTTCAATTGTTTCGCCGATTTCAAGACGCTTGTTTGACTTGCATGTTTTTCCATCAACCAAAACACTTCCTGATTTAATTAACTTTTGAATATGTGCGCGCGAACGATCTATTTTTGTTGTAAGAAAAATATCAAGTCGCTCATTTTTTTCTTTTTCAGAGACTTTGAATATCATCATAATAACGCTCGATAGAATAATCCGAAAAATATCAGAAGCACGATTGCGGCTATAAGTATTGCTGTAAAACCGATAATTCCTTCTTTGTCGTTTTGTTTGAGTGATCTGCGCATGAAGAACACTCCAAAGACAAGAACGATGAGACCGAGGATGATAAAAGACATCATAGAAGAAAGGTCAGAAAGTTTAATTCTGGTGGGAGTGGATGGACTCGAACCATCAACCGCCGAGGTATAAGCTCGGTGCTCTAACCAGTTGAGCTACACTCCCATGTATAGCGTTGTGCCGTACATTATTATATCATTGCTTCGTATGCAACTCTCCTCATTTGCCGTTTTCCTATCAATTCTGTGGTTTCTTGTGTATTGGATACTTGGTGGTGTGTTTTTTGCAGTGATTTCGTTGTTGCGTCTTGGGCGCGTGCGAAAGCTCCGTTTTAGTTGTTTGTTTAGTTTATGGGTTTTGGTGATTGGAATTGGCGCGGCGTTTAAGGGTATTGAATATAGTCAAACTCAAGTTGAGGAATGTCTTGCTGATGCGACCAATCGCGCGCAGATTGTGACCTCTGTTTTTGGATGCGGATTTTCCGGTGTGTTTGGCGCGTTCTTGATTGGAGCTATCGCAGTAACACTTGGCGGATTTTTGATTTTTGCGATTTCGCGAACAAAGTCTCGGCCGTGGATTGTTTTGGGACAGGAGGGAGAGGATGAAAAGGGAGTAAAGGAAGAAGGGGGAGGAGAGGCGAGCAAATATTTCTAAATAACAAAAACATCCAGCGACTATACTGGGTGTTTTTGTGGTGGGCGGCACAAGATTCGAACTTGTGACCTTCACAATGTCAATGTGACGCTCTAACCAACTGAGCTAGCCGCCCGAAAAAGCTACTCGTTAGAAGCAACAGAATAATAAGTAATCAAACCTGATGTGTCAACCATTCCTTAGCTTTTTCACGTGTTAGAATCCGGCCTTCAAGTTGTTCGTCGCGAAGTGAATCCAGAAGTTCTCTGACTTTTTGGCCAGCTTGTATTCCAGTATTTAATACATCATTACCAGAGAGAAGGGAAGGAATCGGTTCGTCATCCTCTACTGACCATTGTTTTAGTATTTTTGTTTTTCTATTTTCGATCGTTTCAGCTTTGGCGTGTTCATCAAGAATGCGTAGCAGTTGAACAAAAAGTTTTCCACGAGCGTTCATGAACATTGTTTCGAATTTTGAAGCGCGCATTGTTGAAATTATGTTCGCATTAGATTTGTCTTGAAGTTGGGCAACAAACCAAAAAATATCGCTTGGTTCAATTCGTAGATCACTTTCATGGGGAAGGGAATCAAGACCTGTGAGCGCGAGTTTATTTGCAATATCTTTTTGATCAAGATTGCGTAAAAGTAATGTCACAACAAGTGTTATCTGATTCTCGGTTAAAGATCGGATTGGTTTTAGAAGTGTTTCATCTGTTTCAAAAAACATGTCGAGCACTCCGGTTGATTTTAGATGTTTGAGTGCGTTAGACGGATTTTTTGTTAGAGTTTTCGCAAGTTCAGATCCGATCGTTTCGCGCGGGACAATATATTCAAATTTACTGCCTTCGACAGGCTCAGGCGATAATTTTTCTTTTGCGTCATTGATATGTTTTATTTGTTTTTGAATTGCTCGCGTTGTTTTTTCTTCAATAACAAAATGAAGTTCTGAAGCAAACCTGACTCCACGCAACATGCGCGACAAGTCTTCTTTGAATCGATCAGTGGCTTTTCCAACAGCACGAATGCGACGTTGCTCAAGATCTTTCATGCCCTTGAATGGATCAATCAGTTCTCCTGTTCGCAAATCAACTGCCATTGCATTGATTGTAAAATCTCGACGTGAAAGATCTTTTTTGATTGGTAGCTTTGCATCTGATTGGACGTCGAACTCTTTATATCCGCCTTTGCTTTTTAGACTAGATGTTTCTGTGCGTGGAAGAGCAATATCTACAAATGGATTATCAATATGGTTAAGTCCAGCTGGCATGAATTTGTATACTCCAAATGTTTTACCTACGAAATCGAGTTTACCGCGTAGACCAAACCATTTTTCTATTTTTTCTTTTTCAAGAAGTCGAATCACAAAATCAAAATCCATTTTTTTAGTGTGACGTTTTAATAAAATATCTCTCACCGCGCCTCCGACCAGATATAATTCTGCGTCCGGATTGTCGTTTAGAAAAGATTCAACAAAAGAAAGTTCTTTATGTGTTTGCAAAAGTTGTGAAATTTCCTCCTTCATATTTTTATAAGTGGATTATACATGAAAATTTATTCCTTCGACAGGCTCAGGAAATAAATTTTTAATAGTTTAGGAAATAGATTTTATTCTGTGTATAAGTGTTTTTGTATACACTGGTGTGAACAAAAGATAGAAAACAGTGTGTCATTATTCCCTGAGCTCGTCGAAGGGATAACGACAAGAAGTTTGAAAATTTATTCCTTCGACAGGCTCAGGAAATAAATTTTTTGTCATTTCAACTTTTTACTTCTTTCTTCTCGCTTCTTTTTTTGTGACTTATGCACAGTTATTTACTTTCTGTTATTTTATTATCTTGATATAATTCTTGTGAAATTTTGAGGCACCCACCTCATTCTAAATTTTAACCTCGGTCTAAAAAATTTTTCTAATTTACTATGAAAAAGATAGCCGTCATTTTCCTCAGCTTCGCATTTGCGTTCGCGAACATCGGCGTCTTCACAGCACAAGCCGCAACAGCGGCTACGCTTTCACTGTCCCCAACAAACACGACAGTTAAAACAGGGGACAGTTTTGCATTAAGCGTGCTTGTGAATCCGAATGGTGAGTCGCTCGACACAGCTCGTGTCAATTTAAGTTGGGACGCAACTAAACTCGAAGCACTCGCTTTTGATCTTGGGAGTTTGTTTCCAAATCTTTCTCCATCTAATTCAATAAGCAACACAGCTGGAACTTTGAGTTACGGTGCATACAAGTTTGGCACAGCAGTAACAACGTCAGGAACTCTTGGAACAGTTACCTTTAGAGCATTGGCTTCTGGAAGCGCGACTGTTTCTGTTGCAAGCGATTCAAAACTTATTAGTGATGGTGCTGAAAAGATAAATGCAAGCGCGCTTGGAAAGGCGACAGTGACTGTTTCTGGAACAGCTGTTCAAGCTGAAGCGCCTGCGACTGCTGGTGACTCAACCACAACTACTACAACCACAACAACAGGCACATCAGCAAGCGCTGAAGCTTCCGCTTTGAAATATTTTGGAGCAATTGCCGGACATCTTCCAGCAACAACTGACGAATGGACAGCGTTAAAATGTATTGCTTATGGCGGATGTCAGGCAAGTCCACGTGATCTTAGTAAGGAACAGCAAGCTCTCTCTTTATATACAAAGAAATACAACGCACTTCCTGCAACTAGCATGGAGTGGAACGTGATTCATGCAATTGCATACACAAACGTCTTCATCAACTGGGGAACAACAACTCCTACAACGACAACTCCAGCCACAACAACGACCAC
>JAGVFR010000018.1 GCA_020057555.1 bacterium
CCATAATATCTAAATCCAATCTGTTCAATCGCGGCGGCAGAAACTGACTGGTTGGCAAGAGAAATATATGGTTTATCTTCTGCCCAATCTTCAACTAATAGAACTGCGGCTTGATCGTGTGCGCTCACATTAAAACCTCGGTTCATTTCGTATGCATCATGGCGCGGATATGTCATGTAAAATGCGCTCAATGCAAACGTGCACAATAAAATAATCATCGAAGCATTTAACGACAAAGGACGGTTTCGCAAATTCAGTAGAAAATGTCCAAGACCTAAAATGAAAAACGGAACAAGGAAAAACGCGATTAGCGGCACAAGTCTTTGCGCGTAGTTAAGACGTTCGTAGTTGATGAGAAAAGTAAAATCAATTACAGTTTTCATTATCAAATAATTAACTGTCAATGCAACGATCATCCATAAGATCGCGCGCGTTCGTTTAGGAATTTCTTTGTGATATATCCACCACGCACAAAATGAAACAAGAAGAAGAATGAAAAAAGCATTTCGGCCGTAAAGATAAACAAAATCCAAAAACGGTGAGAATTTATTTTCAAAAAAAAGTGAAAAATTCAATCCGCCCAAAATCTGAATAGGATTTAGCGCGTTCCATTTGATTGATAATTCCTGCTTGCTCATCCAAGCGTTTACAAGAAACGACAAAGGCAAAATCACACTTGTGATAATAACAATCGATCCGAAAATAAATTTTGAAATTGTTTGCCATTTTACAGGCGCGCGTTCAGGATCAGTTGAAAGCAAAGCAAAATATAGCATTGCTGGAAGACCTGCGATCGGATGAATTGCGAGTGTCGTTAGCGCTATAAGTCCAAAGAAAAATAATCTCGGACGTTCTGCCGCGAAAACATAAGGAGCTGACGCTAAAACAAGCATGAGCGTCCAAAGATTCGCGAGCGCTTGCGGAGTTGTGACAATGAACGAGCTTAGTGGTATCAAAAATAAACCCGTAAGAGTTAACATTGCCAAACGTTTTTTTCCTGTGATGTGAACAGCCGCTGTGTACCACGCGCTTGGAACTAGAATTGCTGTCAAAATCGGAACAAGATATGCATCAACTATTGAAACAGGCAACTGGAAACCGTGATGAAAAAATAGTGTTAGTGCATATTGTCCAATATAGTAAAACGGTTTTGGAGCGATAGTTCCAAATTCAGCGAGATACCGCTCTGTTGCTTGATGAATAAATGAGTCAAAACCATATCCGATTGGAAAAGCAAATAGAACAAGCGAAATAAAAAGAAACAAGATAAATGATGTTGCAAAAAGTGAAAGTGCTCGTTCGCGGCCGCGTGCTAGAAGTCCAAACAATAAAATCAAAAGTATTCCCATTATGACAATCACACTTGAGTCAAGGTGATTCCAAGGAGAACGTACGGCATCAATGATTGGAGAATTTATCAACTTGTTAATGAACAAAACACCGAGCAACAAAATTATTGAGATTGAAAATAAAACACCACGGCCAATATGATGCGCGTGTTCTTTCCAAACATTATGAAATTTTTCAAAAACAGACGGTCCTCCAATTCGTTTGCTTAGAATGTTTACAAACGGGGGCGTGAGCAATATTAGAATGATAACAAGTTCTTTTGGAATAAACGCGATATAATAAGCAATAGTCAAAATCAAGGAAATGCAAGACAATAAAGTTAAACAGCCAATCCACCACCGTGCTGGCCCAGTTTCTTGGCGAGCCACAATTCCTCCAGTATTCCATCCATAAACAACTAAGTAGATGACAAGAAGGATGATTCCTATTGAAGGAGCTTGTAGTATAAACGCGTTAAACAAAAATACAGCTAGAAAGAGCAGTGAAAAGATGGTAGAGTTAAAGAGGAATTTCATATGAATCAGCGAGACCCTGCAAAGATGTTTCCGCATGACTATCTCATGCGCTATACAATTGTACCACTTGTCCCACGATTTATCACACCAAACATGGTAACTATTTTTCGATTTCTTTGCATTCCTTTTGTTTTATATTTTCTTGCGATCGAAGATTATAATGTAGGTGTTCCGTTTTTTTTGATAGTTGCTTTTACAGATGCTTTGGATGGATCACTTGCTCGAATTCGAAAACAGATTACAGAATGGGGAACTTTTTACGATCCAGTAGCTGACAAAATTTTGATCGCTTCGGTTGTACTTTTAGTTGTTGTCAAACACGTCAATCTTGTTTTTGGTCTCATAATTGTTTTTTTAGAATTAGTGATAATTATTGGAGGATATATTCAAAAATCAAGAGGGAAGGTTATGAGTGCGAATATTTTTGGAAAAACAAAAATGTTCTTACAAGTTGCCGGAGTTGGATTTTTGTTAATCGCGATTTGGGCAGGGTATGATCTTTTTATTCCAGTATCGATCGGAACTTTATCGCTCGCGATTATTTTTGCAGTGATCAGTCTATTTACATATGGACTATAAGACACCACGTTCTTTTTGGATTGTATTTATTGTTGTCTCAACGATTTTTTTAGTTGGAACTTTTATTGTTTCAGTGGCTGGAGCAGTTGATGTTTTTGTTTCACCAGATGAAACAGCGAACGCGTTTTTCGCGCGACAGTTTTCAAACACTGGATTATTTTCAGTATCAGATCCGCTCAATGGCGAATTTGCAGATGCGCTCCATCCTCGTAGTGTTGTTGTTAGAAGTGCAATGCTTTTGCCGGGGAGCTTTCTTGGCTTGCCATTTTTTTATGGTGCAATGAGTTTTATTTTTGGAGATTGGATTTTACTACTTCTCACACCTCTTCTTGCAATTTTTACAGCACTTGCGCTTCGTCGAGTTTTGGCTGTGTTTTTTTCACAAAAGGTCTCAGACATTAGCGCGATACTCTTTCTAATTCATCCAGCAGTTTGGTATTACAGTGCTCGAGGAATGATGCACAACGTTCTCTTTGTGTGTCTCTTGATTTTTGGAGCGCATTTTTTCTTTTGTCGGCCTCTTTTTTATCACTTAAAACGTTGCGAAAATCGTTTAGGGCGATTGCGACCATTTCAGAAAACAATTGATGTATATGCATCAGGAATTTTGATAGGATTTTCGCTTTTTGTTCGAGCATCTGAAGTTTATTGGGTTGCGGTGATAATTATTTTGTTGGCATTGATTCATTTACAAAAAAAAGGCGGCAAAGAACTTTTGCGATTTTTTATTGGTGTTGTGATTGGTCTACTACCATTTTTCTTTTTTAATTTTGCGACGTACGGACATCCACTCATTACAGGTTATTCTGTTCCTGTTTTAACAGATGGATTGATCGCACAAGAACAAATCACGCAAAGTCCGTCGTTTTTATTTCCTTTTGGAGTTTCTGAACGCGCGGCTATCAAACATGTTTCAGATTATGGTGTTATTTTATTTTGGTGGCTTTCTGTTTTAGCGCTCATTGGCCTTCCGCTCGTCTTTGTTCGTCAGAAACTTTACGTTATTTTATTTATTATACTTTCCATTTGGCTTGGGCTTTGGTATGGAAGCTGGATTCTCTTTGACAATCCAGACACAACACAAATTACGATCGCAAATTCTTATGTTCGATACTGGTTGCCGATTTTTATTCTTTCCATTCCGTTTGTAAGCGAAGCAATAGTTTGGATATCATCGCGAGGACAAACAAAATTTGCGCGAACCGTGTTTTTAATTTCGCTTATTATTTTTGTTGCCGGTCTAAACGTTCGAATTGTTTTTTTTGAAGGACAAGACTCGCTCACTCGAGTCGCTGATATTTTGCGTGAATCTCGTCAGACAAAAAAAGAAGTACTCGCGTTGACGCATCCAGATTCTGTAATTGTAGTGGATCGAGGCGACAAACTTTTTTTCCCAGAGCGTCACGTTCGTTATCCACTTCGATCAGAGGCGACATATGCTTTAATGCCAAAAATTGCTGAAAAAACGCCTCTTTACTACTTCGGGATAACTTTTCCACAAAGCGACCTTGACTATCTGAACCAAACGAAGTTAAAGGGTTTTGGCCTTCAGATTCAGATCATTAAAACATTTGGTGAAGAGTCACTTTATTTAATTTACCCATGAAATTATTTTATCGCCTAATCCAATTGATTCTAGTCCTAATTCCATTTGGAATACTTTTTTATTTAAGCCAACAATACTTTATTCCAAGTGGAGAATTTAAAATTCAACATTCAGTTCATGATACGTCTGCTTACATTGATTCACTTGCGCCACCTGATCGTGTTGAACAACCAATCAAAATAAACAATGAATGGTCGCAAGCGATCATTGCAGATCCCGTTTTCTTTTTTCTTCATCCTCATCGAGCGTTTTTAAAACTATCATTTGAGATTTGGTTTCAAAATGAAACTGTTCCGATCGTTGAATTTGGCGGACGTGTACGAACAAATCCAGAGGGGTATGATCTTCGTCCGCTTCAAAATCTGCTGATAGATAAATTATCATGGAAAAGAATTTCTCAAAATAATTTAACTTTATTACAAAAGAAAACAAGCTACGATTCGATTGATGATTTTCTTGCAAACCCGCCAAAGCGCGAAAGTGTTGCTGTATACAAGGCAGATTATCCTGTTTCGATGCGTTTGTCTGATTATAGGTCGTCTCAAACACTTCAAACAATTGCAGTGAGTTTACGTGGAGGGCACGAAATGAAAACCTATATTAAAGATGAGACTCTATCGTTTGAGTTTGAATATATGGATATGAATCGGGATGAAGGTTCTGATCCTGTTGTCGCGATTGTGTTTGATGAAAAAGGAAAACCAGTTGCAGATGCACGCGCAGAAGATGATGGAGACTTAAAACGCGACGCAGTTCCTTCGCCAATGAAAAAACTTATTTTGTCAGTGCCAGGACTTTCGGAAGGAGTTTATAAAATAGTTTTGAATGCTTCGCGTGATATTTTTTTCAGAAAAATTAACACAATGCAAAATAAACTTGTGTTTCTAAATATGGTTTATATTGGGGACGAAATTGGTTATCGTGAAACAACCAAAACGACAAGTTTTTGGACTGCGTCTCAACGACTTCAAATGCAAACTCGTCATGCTGAAGGAGTTCAAGATGTTAAGATTAACAACAAAGTTTCATCTGTGTCACAGCCGTACGAAATGTTTACTTTTCAAGCTGATTCAGGAATAAAAATGGTTGAAATTCCAAAAGGCGATATTGAAGTTTTTATTGACAGTCCAATTGCGTTTGCGACTTCACAATATTTTTCTCCTGATCCAATTGCAATTCGTCCATACACTGAAATTGAAAATTCAGGAATAGAATATATTTTTACAACGTATGTTTCTCCGCGTAAAGAAGGGGAATGGTTGGTACAAACACTCGAATTTGATTCTGAACAGCTTATTTTAGAAAAAGATAGTTGGAAGTTTACATTCTCAACTCCACTCATCGAAGCGCTTGGAGGAAAAGTTATAGTGAAAGAAATAAATATGAAGTGGATGAAGTGAACTAGCCGTTAGCCATTAGGAAGAAGTATGAAAGCTAACAGCTAATTGCTAAAGGCTTGTGACTAATTATGCCAAACTTTCAAACAACAATTTCACGCACTGGTTTCTATGTGAGTCTTATTTCATACGTTGTATTCTGGGTTCTTGATATTCTTAAATCGGGTTTTGTTGCGCGAACATTTTCAGTTCACATTTTTTTGTTTTCAGCGATTGTATTTGGAATTTGGTGGGCGATTGTTGTAAAAGAATACACAGAACGACCATGGTTAGAGATGCTTTTCGCACTGGTTTTGGGAATTTTGTTATCTGTGTTAACGTGGATTTTCGGCGAAGGGTTGGGTATGTTTCGGTTCTTGATTGTCATTATTGCATTTTTAATTCCATTATTATTCTTACGCCTGTTACGAGACTAAAAACGATATGCCTTCAATATTTTCCAAAATAATTTCTCGCGAGATTCCAGCGCACATTGTGTATGAAGACGAAAACACAATTGCGTTTCTTGATATCAATCCTGTGAATCCTGGTCATACGCTTGTTGTTCCAAAAGAAGAAGCGCCAAATATTTTGGAAAGTTCACCTGAAGTTGTTCGTCACTTGTTGGATGTCGTACAAAAAATTGCGCCAGTAATTGTTCGTGCAACAGAATCTGATGGATGTACAATCACTGCAAACATCGGTGAAGCATCCGGTCAGAGTGTTTTTCACACCCATATTCATATCATACCTCGCAAATACGGAGATGGGCATATCGGTTGGTCTCAACTTAATCCTTCATCAAACGAACTTTCGCAGACAGCGCAAAAAATTAAAGAGATGATATGAAAATACTTGTGACAGGCGGAGCCGGATTCATGGGCTCGAACATGATTCATTATTTGCTCAAGAATTATAATGACGTTGAAGTCATTAATTTTGATTTTTTGACTTACGCAGGAAATTTAGAAAATTTATCAGACATTCAAAATGATCCTCGTTATACTTTTGTAAAAGGAAATATCGCTGATGAAAAATCCGTTGACGATGTTGTGTCAAAAGGCATTGATCTAATCATCAACTATGCCGCTGAAACTCACGTTGATCGTTCGATCATGGAACCGCGAACATTTATTGACACAAACATTTATGGTGTGTACACGCTTCTTGAAGCTGTAAAAAAGCACAAAGTTCCACGAATGATTCAAATTTCAACAGACGAAGTTTATGGCGCTGTAATGGAAGGGGAGTCGGACGAGAAAAGTCAGTTCGAACCGCGAAGTCCTTATTCAGCATCCAAAGCCGCAGGAGATCATTTGTGTCACTCATATCATGTGACATTTGGTGTTCCAGTAATTGTGACGCACTCGGTGAACTTCTATGGTCCATATCAATTTCCAGAAAAGTTAATTCCATTGTTCACTTGCAATTTAATGGATCGAAAAAGAGTTCCAGTGTATGGAGATGGAATGCAAATTCGTGAATGGATTTTTACAGAAGATCATTGTCGCGCTATTGACTTGATCGCGAAAAAAGGAAATATTGGTGAAGTGTACAACATTGGAACAGGATACCGCGTGCCAAACTTGGAAATCACGAAAAAGTTGATTGAATTGACAGGACGTGATGATTCGCAAATCGAACATGTGAAAGATCGTGTTGGTCATGATCGTCGTTACGCGCTTAATTCCCAGAAGTTGCGAATGGAACTTTGTTGGGAACCAAAAACTTCGTTTGAAGAAGGATTATTTAAAACAGTTGAATGGTATAAAACAAATCAGTCTTGGGTTGGTCGATGTCGTTCCGGTGAGTATGCAAATTATTACGATAAGCAATATATAAAACGATAATTATGAAAATACTAATCTTTGGAAATGGCTATCTTGGTAATAGATGTAAAGATGTTTGGAAAGACGAGGCAATAGTTTCAAACACTCACGTTGTAAGCAAGCACGACGCGCTTGATGAAATCCGTAAGCATCAACCAGATGTTGTGTTAAACGCGGCCGGAATAAAAGGAAAACCTAATGTTGATTGGTGTGAGGATCATCAACTTGAAACAATTCAAGGAAATACACTCATGCCGATTTTGCTTGCGCAAGCATGTCAAGAAGCCGGAGTGTATCTTTTGCATATGGGTTCTGGTTGTATTTTTTATGGAGATTCACCCCATGAAGATAAGGCTTGGCGCGAAGATGATTTTGGAAATCCTCGACCAGTTTATTCACGAGCTAAATGGGCGGCTGATCTAGTTTTATCAACTTTGCCAAATCTAGGAATCGCACGTATTCGAATGCCGATTGATTGGAAACCATCAGCAAGTAATTTGATTGATAAGCTCGCGAGCTATTCAAAAATTATTGATGTTGAAAATTCCGTAACAATTGTTGACGACATGGTTGATGTGTTTCATCAACTTCTGGAAAAGAAAGCAACAGGAATTTTTCATGTTTCAAATCCTGGAACAATGAAGCATCGCGAACTACTTGGTTTGTATAAAGAGTTGGTTGATCCGAATCATTCATGCGAATGGATTTTAAACGATGATTTAGTTGCGCAAGGACTTGCGAAAAAAGGACGATCAAATAATTTTTTATCAAACACAAGACTCGCACAATTCGGAATCACAATGAGGCCGGTAAAAGAGGCTTTGCGAGACACTCTTCAAAAATACGCAGAAGCAAAAAAACGGGGTTGACACCCGTTTTTCTTTTTGGTAGTATCATTTCCTGCCAAAGGTGGCAGATTGGGGATAAAGTCGTGGCTACAAAAGTATTTGAAAGACCAGATGAATTTTGCGCATGGGCAATCGATCGCGCTTCAGCTCTGGCAATGGAAGTTGAGCGAGTACCGCTTTCAGTGCTTGCTCCAACTTGGATGACTGACGAGACAAAGATTTCTCGTCAAGACGGTCAGTTCTTCAGTGTCGAGGGATTTCAGATCAAACGTTCTGGTGGCCGCGAAGTCAGTGGTTGGGGTCAACCAATGATCGTTCAGTCGACCGGTTACGTTGGACTCATTAGGAAATTCGGATCTCGGATAGATCCTGACAAGTTGCTTGTGCGTTTGTTCCCTGAACCAGGCAACATCGGGTTCATTGTCGACGATACTAACACGCGAGTGCTTGTCGGTCCGCCAATTCAATTCTCAACTGGCAATCTCGAGAACCACAGGAAGGCCATGCGTGGCGAACTTGATTCGAACGGCAAGCCGTACAAGCCTGTTCCGTTTGCGAGCATCGCAACAGAAGAGAAACCCACTTGGGTAAACTTCGCGACTTGGGAGGATGCTGTAGAAGACGGAGGACGATTCTACGAAAAGGTCAACAGTTACGTAGTCGTCAACGTTTCTTCTTTCGAGGATGTCGAAGAAGAGATTCAGCTATCTGGTCAACCGGAGAATTTCGCATGGATCAACATCAACCATTGGCGGATACTTCGCCAATCCGGCCTTATCAACGGACATATGCGAGCTGTTAGCAGTTTGCTCATTTAGCCCTATTCTCACTCTCGCACCAACTCGGTGCGATTTTTTTATACTTTGACTTCCGCTAGCTGATTTGCTACTTTGCTATCTACTAGACAGTAGTAGAGTAGAAGAGTAGTAAAGTAGTAAAGGTTTGAAAAATTATGAAAGCCTTAATCGCGGCCGGTGGCCATTCTACACGTTTGCGTCCAATTACATGGACGCGTAACAAACACTTGATTCCACTTGCGAATCAGCCAATGCTTTTGTATCCAATCAAAAAAATCATTGATGCCGGAATCACGGACATCATCATCAACGTAAATCCAGGCGAAGTTCAACTCATGGCTGACACACTTGGAGACGGTTCAAAATACGGCGCGCATATAAAATATGTTGAACAGCG
>JAGVFR010000012.1 GCA_020057555.1 bacterium
GAGTCTTGTGAAGACCCATGGTCACTGTCCAACGAATTGGGAACTTCGACGCCCACGGATTTTCCTTACGGAGAAACCGCTTGAAGGCTGTGAGCCACAAATTGCCTTCAGCTCCAGCGAGCTTCTCGTCCAGATCACCTTTCGGTCCCCGTACTTCGGAGAGCGGAAGGTTACCGAGCATACCTTGCGACATGGTCAGTCTCCTTTCAGTAAACCGCTAGCCTACCGATCTCTGGATGCATTCCAGTTACCGATCTGCGTTTGTTAAACGCGGCAGTATGAAACTATCACAAATCAGTCAAAATGTCAAGAAATGCTTATAACTTTTTTCTTCCTTTTAGTGCGTCTCCGAGGCTGATTTCATCTGCGAATTCGAGCGTTGCTCCGACTGGAAGTCCGCGCGCAAGCCTAGAGATTGTTCGATTAAAAAACGTAAGTTCTTTTTGTAAAAACATAATTGTAGTTTCGCCATGAATTGTTGGCGGGAGTGCGAGAATGATTTCCGCGATTTCAGGACAATGTTCCAATCGTTCTTTTAGTTCACGAACTCGCAGAGCGTCTGGTGTCATTCCTTCGATTGGATTTAGAATACCGCCTAGAACGTGATACAGCCCGTGATAAGATTGTGTTTCTTCAATTGTGGAAATGTCGCGCGATTCTTCAACAACACATAAAACATTTTGTTCGCGTTTTGGGTTTTGACAGATATCGCACAGCTGTCCTTCGGTGTATGTGAAACAACTTGGACAAATATTTATTCGTTCTCCTAGATTCAAAAGTGCTTGTGAAAAAATCAGCAAATCAGCTTTCGGTTGTTTGAGCAAATAAAAAACATATCGTAAAGCCGTTTTCGGCCCAACGCCAGGAAGTCGCGAAAACGCGGCAACAAGATTCGAAATTGATTCTGGGAATTTTCTCATACGCAGGATCGTTCGGATCCTCTGTTTTTGACCGTTGTCGTGGACGTTAAGGAAGACTAGTGTCGGAGCAGTGCTATGAAAGCGGGGTCAAGGGACCCTGCCTATGTCTCTTGTGTACCTAAATTAACAGATGGCTTGAGGCTGAAGAGAAAGGTTTATAAGATTGTAAGGAGCAGTTTGCATCATGTCGCAGGGAACAACGGCGAAGAGTCCGTTGGCCCGGAGACATGGTGCAAACTGCTCCGACACCCGACTGTCTCTATTGCGACCAAACAATGGTTTGGAGTGAGTATTATTTCCCCAAATTCTTAAACGCGTCCAGTCCTCCCATTTCTTGGAGTTTTTTGGCGAGCGTGAATTGCATTTTTTTCAATGCGTCTTTATACGCTTCAACGATCGCTTCTTGAAGTTTTGTTTTTTCTGCCACAACCATCATTGAATCATCAATGGTCACAGACAGAATGTTTCGGTTTCCGTCAACATGGACTTTGACTTTTCCCCAAGCGGCTGAACCTTCGGCTTTTACTTGACCAAGTTCGGTCTCCATGTGTTTTGCTTGAGATTTCATTTCCTTAATGTGCTTGAGTTTGGAGAACATAGTTGTGGGAATAGTAGTTAGTAACAAAGTAGTAAAGTAGCAAAGGGAATTACGGATTTGGATCAATCGGAGGCGGTGGAATATCTCGTGGTTTTGGAGCTGTTGCAAATGGAGCAAATGTTGTTCCTTTATCAGCGAATGGTGCAGGTGTGAATCCTTGTCGTGTTTCCAAATTTTGAAATGTCGCGCGTGTCGCTTCAAAATACAATTTAACTTTTCCTGTTGGTCCGTTGCGATGTTTGGCAATATGAATTTCAGCGAGGTTTCGTTCTTCAGGCGATAAATCTTCAATCTGATAACCTCGATCAGCGGCTTTTCGATAAATGAAAAGCACGACGTCAGCATCTTGTTCGATAGAACCTGAATCGCGCAAGTGTGAAAGGTGAGGTATAGCTGGACGACTTTGTTCAACAGCGCGTGAAAGCTGTGCAAGCGCCAAAACCGGTACATCAAGTTCTTTAGCAATCTGTTTTAGTCCGCGAGAAATTTCCGAAACTTCTTGCACGCGGTTGTCTGATCCTTTGTAAGATCGACCTTCCATGAGCTGTAAATAATCAACCATGATAATTCCAAGCCCATGTTCAGTTTTGAGGCGACGAGCTTTTGTGCGAAGTTGCATCACGTTTAGTTGCGCGGAGTCATCAATAAAAATAGGAGCTTCAGAAAGTTCACCAAGTGCTTGACCGATGCGAGGAAAGTCATCTTCTCGATCAGACAGACGTCCTGTGCGAAGTTTCCACAAATCAACTCCAGCTTGCGCGCAGATCATGCGATCAACGAGTTGTTCCTTGCTCATTTCAAGAGAAAAAAATCCAACTGGAACTTTCAAATTAACACCAATCGTTCGAGCAATATCAAGCGCGAGTGAAGTTTTTCCAACAGACGGACGAGCCGCAAGAACAATCAAATCCGAACGCTGAAAACCAGCAAGTAAGTTGTCCAATTCCTTGAAACCCGTTGAAATGCCCCGAAGTTTTCCTTTCACTTTGTGAAGTTCATCAATACGATCGAACGCGTCGTGCAAAACACTTCGAATCGAAATGAAAGTGTTTTTGTTGTATTTTTCTGAAACATGAAAGAGTGTTCGTTCGGCCGCATCGAGCGTTACGTCAACATCTTCTTCTTCATTATATCCCATGCGCGCGATTTCAGCCGCTGTTTCAAGTAAGCGACGAAGTGTTGCTTTTTTTTGAACGATCTCCGCGTAATGCAAAACATTAGCCGCTGTTGGTTCTGTGTTTGAAAGTTCTACAAGATAAGCTCGACCTCCGACTGATTGGAGCAATCCTCGCTCTTCCAAACGATTTCCAACTGACAAAATATCAATTGGATCTCGCCGTTCGAGCAGTTCAATTATTACCTCATAAATTTTTTGATGCGCGTCGCGATAAAAATCTTCAAAACGCAAACGATCCGCAACTCGCAACATTGCTTCAGGATCAATCAACAAACATCCAAGCAAAGATTGTTCGGCTTCGATATTTTGTGGGGGTAAACGTTGTGAATTGCTTTGTGCCGTCATAATGGCCGTATCTTATCATCTTCTCTCAAGCGAGCAACTCTTCAACTGTGATATAATTGTGTACAGATGACTCATCCACCAATAAAATTCCTACGATCTGTTGGAATAATGGTCGGCGCAATTATCGGCGTTGGAGTGTTTGGATTGCCTTATGCGTTTTCTCAAGTCGGTTTGGCAGTTGGCTTATTGGAACTTTTTGCAATGGGAATTCTATTGACGTTTTTACAGCTCATGCAAGCGGAAGTGATCATCCAAACTGGGGAGAGACATCGCTTGGTTGGTTATGCACGAGAGTATCTTGGAAAAGGTTGGTCGCGAATAACTTTGATTGCAATGGCGGCCGGTGTTTGGGGCGCGATGGTCGCATACATGATTGTGGGCGGAAAATTTTTATTTTTTCTTGTGGCTCCGATTTTTGGAGGAACAGAATTTGTTTATTCGCTTATTTTGGCCGGAATCGCAAGTGCGCTTATTTATCGTGGTTTAGCTTTTGCGTCTCGCGTTGAAGTTGGAATTGTTTCTGTTCTTTTATTCTTGTTTATCTTTATGATTCTAGCGGGCCTTCCTCATATTCAACCAGCAGTTTATCTTGTGAGTAAACCGGAAAACTTTTTTTTGCCGTATGGTGTAATCTTTTTTTCGCTTTCTGGAATTGGAATCGTTCCTGAAATGCGCGATGTACTCGGACAACGTTTGCAGTCGCGACTTGGACAAGCGATTATTCTTGGCATGACAATTATTGTATTGTTGTACGCATTGTTTGCTGTGACTGTTTTTGGAGTGACAGGTTTTTCAACAACACCAATCGCGTTTGATGGTTTGATTCCTGTTCTTGGAAACACATTCAGAATTGTTGCGTCTCTGCTTGGAACTCTCACGATCGTTTCAATTTATTTTATTTTAGGAATTGAACTCATGAACACGCTCAAGTTTGATTTTCGAATCAAACATAAATTCGCGTGGGCGTTTGTTGTTTTTGTTCCGGTTGCGATTTTTTTGTTCGGCGCTCGAGAATTTATCGGCGTGATAGGTTTTGTTGGGGCGGTTTTTTCTGGAGCGCTTGGAATTATTATCGCACTTACTTACGCGCGACTCAAACAAAGTAAAATTTGCCGTGAACATAAATGTGTAAATTTTCCGCATGTGCTCACGTGGATGTTGATTCTGCTTTTTGTGGGAGGGATAGTTTATGAGATTGTTCAAATTTTTTGAAGTTCGAACGCTTTCAGCACATTTACCAAGAGCATCGCGACTGTCATTGGGCCAACACCTCCAGGAACTGGTGTAAGATAACCTGCAATCGATTCTACTGAAGCACGGTCAACATCGCCGATTAATTTCCCATTAATTTTTGTTGTTCCAACATCAATCACAATCGCTCCGCGTTTGACCATATCGCCAGTTACAAAGTTCGGATGACCTTCGGCAACAATCAAAATGTCAGATTGAGCCGCGTGTTCTTTCGTGTCCGAATGTTCTTCAGGACAAACATGCGAGACAACACCGCGTTCACGAAGTAAGGCCACGATCGGTTCAGCAAATCGTTCGCTTGAAATGATTGTAGCTGATTTTCCGTTTAACTTTTCATTTGTTGAATCAATAAGTTTCAAAATTCCAAGCGCGACTGCTGACGCGATAGCAGGCTCGCCACATTTTAACTTTTCTATATTTTTAGGATGGAAACCATCAACGTCTTTATTTGGATCAATTTCCGCGATCACACGATCAGTGTCTTGATTTGGAAGCGGAAGCTGAACCAAAATACCATTGATGTCTTTTCGCGCG
The DNA here is from genome assembly GCA_020057555.1 of bacterium. GTDB lineage: Bacteria > Patescibacteriota > Patescibacteriia > UBA9934 > GWF2-40-263 > JACQXU01. Next base: position 4,826 of record JAGVFR010000012.1, read on the forward strand.
TTGAGTTCATGAATTTTTTTGATGATTGTTTCTTCAGACTCTGTTGCAAAGTAAAGATATTTTTCAAAACGAATCCCTACTTCTTCGCACGCTTTTTGTTTGATAGCAACGTATGTGTGTGATGCCGGATCAGCTCCAACCAAAATCACCGCGAGTCCGGGTGAAGATGGAAGCGCGGCAATATGTTGTTTTATTTTTTCGCGAATGGTTTGCGCGATCGCACGTCCGTCAATTAGTTGCATAACTATAAATCAGGATACAGCGGGAATTTTGCTGTCATATTTTTCACTTGCGCGTGAATGTTTTCTAACACTTCAGGCTTGTCGTGATTTTTTATTGCTTCAACAATCCAACCAGCAATCGTTCGCATTTCGTCTTCTTTCATTCCGCGAGTTGTTAGAGCCGGAGTTCCGATTCTAATTCCGCTTGGTTTGTAAGGAGGAAGTGGATCATCTGGAATGACTTGTTTGTTCACAGTGATTCCAGCGTGCTCAAGAGTTTTTTCAGCAGAAGTTCCATCAATTCCAAAACTAGCGATCGTATTTGCGACCATCATGTGATTGTCAGTTCCGTCTGTAACAAGTTTCATTCCTTGTTTTATCAACTCATTAGCCAACACTTTTGCATTTGCAATCACTTGATGCGCGTAAACTTTGAATTCTGGTTGCATTGCTTCTTTGAGCGCGACAGCAATCGCCGCGATGTTGTTCATATGAGGTCCACCTTGGAGTCCTGGAAAAACCGAGCGATCCAAAATCGTTGGGATATTTTCTTTTGTCATTTCAGGTTCCTTGAACGGATTTCCCGGTTTACCTTTTGAAAGAATAATTCCACCGCGCGGACCGCGCAATGTTTTGTGAGTTGTTGTTGTGACAATATCGAATCCATAGTCAAACGGATTTCTCATTGCTCCTCCAGCGATGAGTCCTCCGATGTGCGCGACATCAGCCATTGTGATCGCTCCAACTTCGTCAGCAACTTTTTTAAAATCAGCGTAATCGTAATCGCGCGGATAACTCGTGTATCCACACAAAACAATTTTCGGTTTTGTTTCTTTCGCGATTCTTGTGAGTTCATCAAAATCTATTTTGCCTAGATTTTCAGGATGAGTTTTGTATCGAACAAAGTTGAAAAGTTTTCCCATGTGGCTCACTGGTGCGCCATGTGTGAGATGTCCGCCATGACTTAAATCCATTCCCAAAATTGTGTCACCGGGTTTTAGAAAAGCGAGATAAACAGCTTGGTTCATCGGACTGCCAGAAAGAGGTTGAACATTCGCATGATCGCAACGAAAAATTGTTTTCGCGCGTTCAATCGCGAGAGTTTCAACTTGATCTGTAAATTCATTTCCACCGTAATAACGCCGTCCAGGGAAGCCCTCTGAATATTTATTTGTCATGATTGATCCGAGTGCTTCAAGCACAGCTTCGGAAACGAAGTTTTCAGAAGGGATCATTTCCAAACCCGAACGCTGGCGATTGAGTTCATTTATAATTGCATTCGCGATTTCAGGATCAAATGTGTTGAGATTCATATTCTAAAAATTAGTAGCTAGTTGCAAAGTAGCAGAGTAGCAGAGGGAAAGACGAGAAATTTCATAATCAATCCCTTTACTCCTTTACTACTATGCTACTTTACTACTTTGCTACTTTTCTATCAAAATTGTTTGACAAATTTTTTTTCCAGAGATAGATTGCGATGCTGTACGAATAGAGAGGTCAGCATGATAAAGCAATTTCGCGGTACGCACAAACAAATTGCGCTTCTTGACAGCGCGTACAGTCATCGCGTCTTTGATGCTATGTTGAAAAGCGGTCACGCGATAGCTAGTCCAAACGGAGAACACATCGCCATTTTGAAAGCAAAGGATAAATGGGGGTGGAATCTCGAAGTTGACGGAAAAACAGAAGCGTCACCAGTTTGGTACAGCATGGGCTTCAGACGTTTTTCGCCAAGACTTCTTGGAATTCTGCCTGATGGAATTCTCCTTGCTGGAGCTTTGGCTGATGGCCGTGAAGGTGTTTTTTTCTCAAAGCGAGATGGAACACTGATACACTATTCAAGTTGTGAAGAAATTGTTGGCATTCAGCAATCCGCGTCAGGTCCACTCGTGTTCGCGAGATCTTTGTCTGATTCCGAAAATGAACGTCGCTTCATCCTTCCGTCGCTTGGAACGGATGTGCGTATTCACAGACAAGCGTTCGTCACAGGAATTTCCAGTGGTCGAGCTCTTGTACTCGATACGATCGAAGGACGTTTGCATCGCTATCTAGTCGGACCAGATGGATTTTCTGATGTCGCGATTGTGCCAGTCACACAAGGCGATCCGCCAATTGGAATCGTCTGCGCGTACGGGGTATACCTTCTTGCAATTCCTAGCAACAGTTTTTCCACGTTGTTTGCTTTGGGCAAGCACAGCTGGGATCTTAAAGAACGTTCGTTCAAAATCGAAGGCACTATAGAATATCTTTGGCAATCTCCAACTCACAAGACGTATGCGTTTCTGACGCGAATTGAAAAAGAGAAAGAAACGATAAGAGCCCTGTGTTTAGGAACTGACGTTCTTCACGCTGGCTCATTCACGATGGGATCAAATGACTTAGTCTGGTCGCCAAACGGAAGCTATATCGGCGCGAAGATAAGAACGAAGAGCAAAGAAGACGTACAGGAAGTCACTTCTTTGGTGAATCGTAGAGAAGAATTTCGTTGCCGTAATGCCGAGCTTGAAATTGACGAATTCTGCGTGGATAACAATGGAAGTCTTTGGTCATGGATCATGCGTTCTGGCCCATATCATTGCGCGTTTGTCGGAGAACGCGAGCATGACAAGGTTGAGTACGCTTGGAACATGCGTCTACTAGCGGATGGATCTGTCGGATACAATTGTCTTTATGGCGCGAAAGTCATGAATATAATTGATCAAACCGACGTTAGGTCGTGAGCATACTGTCTCATGACTTTTTTATTTGAGTCCCTTTGCTACTTTGCTACTTTTCTACTATACTATTTTTTCCTATGTTTAATGCGCAAAAAATTCACATGATCGGAATTGGTGGAATCGGCATGTCGGCTCTTGCCAAACTTTTTTTATTAAACGGAAAGCGAGTGACAGGATCTGATCTTCACGCAAGCGACATCACGCGCGATTTACAAAATCGCGGAGTGATTTTTAATGAAGGCCATGATTCGGCTTTTGTTTCAATTGAAACCGAACTTGTTGTTTTTTCTCCAGCCATTCCAGAATCAAATGTTGAATATAAGCGCGCGCTTGAACTTGGGATTCCTATTTTGTCTTATGTTGATGCTTTGGGTGAGCTTTCAAAGCAGTATTCAACAATAGTTGTAACAGGCACACATGGAAAAAGTACAACAACCGCAATGCTTGGTTTGATTTTGGAAGCGGCTGGATATGATCCAACAGTAATTCTTGGTTCATTCGTTCCGTCTTTTGAACACGGAAATTTACGCGTTGGAAAAAGTCGTTTTTTAGTAATCGAAGGCTGTGAACATCAAGCTAACATTCTAAAACTTCATCCAGAAATGATCGTGCTTACGTGTATTGAAGCAGATCATCTTGATTTTTATAAAACACTTGAAAATATAAAACAAACTTTTCAAAGATTTGTAGATCAACTTGCAAGCAATGGAATTGTTGTTGTGAATGTTGATGATTCAGTTTCGCGTGAATTAAAAATTCAAAATCCAATTCAATACAGCTCTGATTCCGATGTTTATAAAAATTTGAAACTTCAAATTCCGGGCGCGTTCAATCGTTACAACGCAACTGCCGCAACGACTGCCGCAATGGAACTCGGAGTTCCGCTTGAGACTTGTCAACAGACACTCGAATCTTTCAAAGGGATTTGGCGAAGGTTTGAAAGAGTCGGAAAATGGAACGGTTGCGAAGTGATTTCTGATTATGGGCATCATCCAACCGCGATTCGAGTTACTCTTGAAGCCGCGCGAGAAATGTTTCCTGACAAAAAAATTATTTTATGTTTTCAGCCGCATCAGCATTCTCGAACAGAAATGTTGTTTGATGATTTTGTTGACGCGCTTTCTTTGGCTGATGCACTTGTTCTGCTAGAGATTTATCATGTTGAAGGAAGAACAGAAGATGAAAAAGTTTCAAGCAAAAATCTTGTTGAAAAGATTCAAGAGCGAAGTTCTGATTTACCTGTTTATTATGCCGTTGACTTTTTAGAGGCTGAACA
>JAGVFR010000014.1 GCA_020057555.1 bacterium
ACAGGATAGGCCGCCCGAGGCACGAATCCTCGCAGACTGCGAGCTGTCTTCATGACAGGACTCGCGTCGCTGAACAACGCACCGATCCCTGATTTCGCGATGTCCTTTCCGGACTCGCCTTTGTCAGCCGCCCTCCTCATCGCACCTTCAACTGCGTCGTGCATTGTGTTCTCGCTAGCTTCTTCAGCCAGCTTTCTCGATAGTTCTTCTGCAAAAGTAGCCATTTCCAAACCCTCCTGTGCGATACTTAAACCGCGCAAATGGTTGCTAATGAACCAGAAACGAACTAACAGCTAATTTAGACAAGAAGTAACACACTCCCAGCCTAAATAACTGATTTTGTTTCCTCAATGCGCGGTTTTCCGCACACAGAAGAAGGACACTTTATATCATATTTTTGCAAAAATGTCAACAGAAAGACCGCTTTTATTACAAATTTCCTCGGTAATACGCGCACGGTCAGTATTTCGATTTAGAAGAATTGCGCCAACTAACTGCCCTTTTCGGCCAACCAGTTGTGTAATACCACCTTCTTTAATAGACCCAAAAAGTCGTACTTCATCAGAAACTTCTTTTGAAACATCTCCGATAAAAATCACTTCAAGTCCAAGAATATTCGTGGCATAAGATGAGACAAGTTCAAAAACAGTTTTATTTCCAAACATATTTTGCGCGACAACACGACCTTGCGCCATTGCGCTCATCCAATTTCCCATTTTCAAATGTCTGTTAACAATCACATCAAAAAATTCAGCAACATCTCCTGCTGTATAAACATCAGGAATGTTTGTCTCCAAAAATTCATTTGCTCGAATTCCAGATTTTATTTCAATTCCAGATTCTTTCAGCCATGAGAAATCTGTTTCAATCCCTATACCGATTCCAAAAATTGAACTCTTATATTTCAGTTCCTCCTCAACGAAAGAATCCGAAAACAAAACGTTTTTTCTCAATGTGATTCCACTTTTTTCCAAATGTTGATTTACAAATTCAGATGGTTCGCGATCCAATATCCGAGACCAAAAATGTTCGCCACGAAACGACACACGAGTTGGAATATTAAAATGAGCGAAGAGATTTAAGTACTCACACGCAATAAATCCACTTCCAAAAATTTCCCCATTGCAATTATTGTCACGACTGTTTAGAAGTTCCAAAAAATTGTCAGCGTCGCCCAAAGATCGCAAATAAGAAACATTATGTGAATTTTCAAAAAGTGTTCTCGGCTCTCCCCCTGTTGCGATGAGTAGTTTGTCGTACTCAATTTCACGTCCATTTGAAAGTGTGACGAATTTATTTTTTGTATCCAAATGAACAGCTAAGACTCCTGCCATCCAATCAATGTTTTGCTCGCTATACCAATTTTCTTTTTTCAAAAAAACACGTTCACGTGGAATTTTTCCTTTTATATAATGAGGTAAAAGCACCCGTGAATAAATCGGGTGCTGTTCTTCAGAGATAATAGTGATTTCTGATGATGGATCGAGTCTACGCAACTCCTCCGCCGCAGTTGTTCCAGCAATTCCACCACCAATAATAACGTAATGCATATTCGTTACACCCATTCGACAAGCTCAGGGTGTAAAACTTTTTTATATTTCAGGAAAAAGCTGAACTCCGTTTTCATCAAAAATAAAAACCGCAAGTGTTGGACAAGATTGCGCGGCAAGAAAAATGTTTTCCTTTTCATCTTCATTTACTTCAATCCAACGTTCGTAAGTTCTACCATTTGGTTCTTGAGAATGATCAAGCACAACAGCTTTGTTTTCTTCATTGAGTTGAAATGTTTCTGGAGCAACCGTGACGCACGATGCCGCGCCAATGCACAAATCAGAGTCAACTTTGATTCGAAGTTTCATATAGTTATCCAAAATATTTTTCTTTATAAAATCGAATGAGTTCTTCAACGGCTGGTAAACAACTTGGATTTCCAATTCCAACTTTTGTTTTTTGCTGAACTTGCTCAAGTGTTTGTGCACCTTCAAGCACAGCAGTTTCAATATCGTGATCTGTAACTTTGGCGATTGAATCTATAACACGCGATGCTTCAGCTATTATTTTATCAAACTGTTCTGTTCTGCGATAATAATCATTTATCGCGTCGCGTAGAGCCTTATCACACAAAACAGAACAATGAATTTTCCTTTGTGGAAGACCGCCGAGACGATCAATTATGTCTTGGGGTTTGAGTTTTCGAGCTTCATCAAGAGTCATTCCACCATTTTCAGTCACAACAACTGAAGCCATTGATGTTGAAGCGATCGCACTGCCACATCCAAATGTTCGCCAACGAAATTCTAAAATTCGTTCACTTTGTGGATCAACTTTCATCCAAACTCGAAGTTCATCACCACACGCAGGGGACCCAACTTTTCCAATTGAGTTGAATCTGCGTTCATCTATTTCTCCGTCTTCAATAAAATTTCGAGGATGAAAAAAATGATTCTTTACAATGTCGGAATAAAACCATGATTGTTTGTTGTCTTTACTGGTAACGTCTGACATATTAAGCAAAATACTTCTCATCAACTCGCACAGGACTTATCGAACGCAATTTTTCAACAAGAGGCGGAAGTGTTTCCAAAACGTAATCAATGTCTTTTTCTGTTGTCTCGTGTCCCAGAGTAAATCGAATTGAACCATGTGCAACTTCATACGGCATTCCGAGCGCGAGAATAACATGCGAAGGTTCAAGCGAAGCGCTAGTGCAAGCCGAACCTGTTGAAACAAAAACCCCTGCCGCATCAAGGTACAACACAAGCGCTTCTCCTTCAATATCCATAAACGAAATGTTTCCGTTATTTGGCAATCTTGTTGTTGGATGGCCGTTTAAGCGTGTCTTTGGAATTGATTTCAAAATTCCATTGATTAGTTTGTCGCGAAGTTGAACAAGACGCTTTGATTCATTGACTTTGTCTCTTTGTGCAAGTGTCAAAGCTTTTGCCATTCCAATTATTCCTGCAACATTTTCTGTTCCTGAACGAAGCCCGCGTTCTTGTGATCCGCCAAATTGGAGTGGTTGTAATTTAATACCACGTCTTACATACAAAAGTCCGATTCCTTTTGGACCATACATTTTTGAACCATTGAGTGTTAACAAATCAACATGCAATCTCTCAACATCGAGATCCAAAAAAGAACTGGCCTGACAAGCGTCGGTGTGAAAAACAGGCCACGTATGTTTTTGTTCTTGACGATATTTTTGAACGAGATTTCCAATCTCGCGAATCGGCTGAACTGTTCCAATTTCGTTATTTGCATACATGACCGAAACAAAAATCGTGTCAGGCCGAAGGGCATCTGCTATTTGCGAAGCACTAACCAAACCATCGCGGTCTGGTTTAAGATATGTAACTTCAAACCCCTCTTTTTTTTCAAGTTGAATCATTGCCTCAAGAACTGCATGATGTTCAATCTTTGTTGTTATCAAATGTTTTCCGTTTGTTTGATTCGCGCGAGCAAAACCAAGAATAGCAAGATTGTCAGATTCAGTTCCGCCTGACGTAAACAAAATTTCATCTGAACGCACATTCAGAACCTCTGCGATCTGACTCCGAGATTCGCTTATATCATCTTTTGCTTGTTTGCCAAGTGTGTGAAAACTCGAAGGATTACCATATTTTTCTGTGAGGTACGGCAACATCACCTCGATCACACGAGGATCAAGTGGTGTTGTTGCCGCGTGATCTAGATATACTTTACGACCCATAGTTCAGGAAGGTTATCAAAAAATGAAGCCATTTGCAAGACTTCACCTTTGCTTCTTTTTCACTGTTCTACTTTGTTACTTCAATTCCAAAATACATACTTACAGCCAAACCAATTACATAACCAATAAGCGCGGCCGCAAGTGAAATAACCATCATCTCAATTCCGCTTCTACACGCACTGCGTTTTGTAAACTTTGATGACCAAACACCTAGAAGAAAAAGACAAACTGCTGTAAGAGGAATAGAAACGACAATGGCTTTAGAAATTGGAAGAAAAAAATAAGATAAAAGCGGAATAAATCCTCCAATAAAATACAAAACACCCATCACAAGCCCTGCGCGAACAGGGTTTGAATCATGATTGTATATTTTGCCGTCAGCTTTATGAAGTGATTGTTCTGTTTCAGATGCTGATTTTGAGGAAAGATAACTCCCTGCCGCCATCGACATACTTTCCGCCGAAATTAAAACAAGACCAGAAAGAATCACGATATATGTACTACGCGCGCCGATCGCGATTCCAGTGAGCGCACCAAGAGTTGAGACAAGTGAATCTTCAAGTCCAAAAACTATCTCGCGCATGCTTTCAGCAATAATTCTTGTAAATGCTCCTTTTTTCATAAAAAAATTTTGGAGGCCTGGGCCGGAGTTGAACCGGCGCATAGCGGTTTTGCAGACCGCCGCGTTAACCACTTCGCCACCAGGCCGCGACAGAAATGTATCAAAATTTCCTAATTAAATCAAAACGACCCTTGCGGGCCGTTTTAAAACACTTCAATTGTGGCGTATTGAACACCGAACACTTTTGCGTCTGATTTCTCCTTCATCCAAATATCCATTTTGTAGTTGTAACGTTTGTTCATACGATCTTCTACATAGAAGACTTGGTCACCATATAGCTCTGGAATACGCACACGAGTCCCAAGTGGCAAAAAGTTCGCGGCAACAACGTTTTCAATATTACGTTCACACACATCAAGCCCGGAAGCTGTGACACAAGGTGTATCGTCTGTTTGTGCTGGCTCTGAAGTGTACGCAGTAATTGGAACAAGGTAACTTCGACGAGGAGCCGCGTCAGGAGACAGTGTTAAACGACCGTATGGTCGAGTTTTATTTTGCATTGCCTCAATAATAAGACCTACTGTTTGAGTATCAAGATTCCTTTGTTCAAGTTCCATATCAGCATTAACGATTGTTGGGAAAAAGACGTACAAACCAAGAATAGCTATAAAAATAGCTATGGAAGCATCGGCTGTATAACGCTTTATTGGAACCCATGTTTTTCGCATAGGCGAAAAGATATCTGAAATCCAATACCAAGCAGTACGCATAAAAAATGCGTCTTCCTCAAGTAATCTAATGAATTGTTTGATAAGTATATTCGACATAATAAAAACTCCCCGCGTTCTTGGGAGTGGCAGAAGGATACCATAAAAACGACTTTTTGTCAATCTACTTATCAACAAAAAAAGTTGAAAAAGATATGCTTGTGTGCAGTGTTAAACACTTTGATTTATCACAAAAATCAGGTATTCTATGACAGTTATGTCACACTATATACACAACACACAGGGTTGGAAATCACCAAAATCCAGATCTTCACACAGACAACTCATAAAAAATTTGGTTCTGCTTGCAATCGCCTTAGGCTTTGCGGGTTCTCTCATGCTTGTTGGTTTGATGGCTTTCATAAGTGGACAACTGCCAAACCCAAACAGTTTGACTGAACGTAGCATTTCTCAAACAACAAAAATCTACGACAGAACAGGTGAGCATCTTCTTTATGAAATCTTTGGAAGTGAAAATAGAACTTTGAAAAAAGTTCAGGAAGGATTTTGTAAAGACGATAAAGACCTTGAGGTAGACAAAAACGGAATTCCACTTTTTGCACTTCAAGCAACAATTGCGGCAGAAGATCGAGGTTTTTGTAAGCATAATGGGTTTGATATAAAAGGAATCGTTAGAGCGTTTTTGGAAAACCTGCGTGGTAATCGTGTTGGCGGATCCACTCTTACTCAACAACTTGTTAAAAATGCAATTCTTTCAAACGAAAAAACATTCACACGTAAAATCAAGGAGCTAATGCTCTCTGTTGAACTTGAACGAAGGTACACAAAAGATGAAATCCTACAAATTTACTTTAACGAAATTCCGTATGGATCAACTTATTACGGAATCGAAGCGGCCTCTCAAAATCTTTTCAAAAAAAGTGTAAACAAGCTCACACTTGCTGAAGCCGCAACACTTGCCGCTCTTCCAAAAGCTCCAACAACATATCTTAATAATCCTGACCGATTGCTCGCCAGACGTGATTATATTTTGAATGAAATGAAAGACCTTGGTTTTATTTCGGAAGAACAATTAACGTCAGCAAAAAAAGAATCAACGCCAGTTCAAATACAACTTATTAACATTGATGCGCCTCATTTTGTACTTTATGTAAAAGAGCAACTTGAGGAAAAATTTGGACAACAAGTTGCAGAAGCAGGTGGGCTTAAAGTAATCACAACTCTGAACTTTGATTATCAAAAAATCGCTGAAGAAGAGGTTAAAAAACATGTTGATGAAAAAGGTCCAAGTCTAAAATTTAGCAATGCCGCGCTTGTTGCGATTGATCCAAAAAATGGACAGATATTAAGCATGGTTGGGTCAAAGGATTACTTTGATGACACTATTGATGGCCAGGTTAATGTGGCAACACGTCTGCGCCAACCAGGTTCAAGTTTCAAACCAATCGTATACTCAAAAGCGTTTGAAATGGGTTACACACCAAACACTGTTGTGTGGGATGTTATGACTGACTTTCCAACTGTTACAGGAACATACACTCCGCATAATTACGACCTTAAAGAGCGTGGGCCTGTACGACTTCGAGACGCGCTCCAACTTTCACTTAACATACCAGCAGTAAAAATGTTGTATATGGTTGGAGTAGAAAACGCGCTTGATTTTGCAACTTCTCTTGGTTACACATCATTTGTAGATCACAGCGCTTTTGGTTTGTCGTTGGTTCTTGGTGGTGGCGAAGTGAAGCTCCTTGAACATGTAAACGCGTACGCGGCATTTGCAAATGAAGGCAAACAATTCGAACCAGTTTCAATTCTCAAAATTGAGGATGCAAGTGGAGAAACACTTGAAGAGTGGAAAGAAAAACAAGGCAAAAAAGTAATGGATGAAAATACAGCGCGAACTATCACTCATGTTTTGTCAGATAATAATGCGCGTGCGCCGGTTTTTGGCTTAAACAGTCCGCTTCAACTTGGAGACAGACCAGTTGCCGCAAAAACAGGAACAACAAACAACAATCGAGATGCTTGGCTCTTGGGTTACACTCCATCTCTTGCTGTTGGAGTCTGGGCAGGAAACAATGATAATTCTGAAATGACAAAAAGTGCTGGAGGTTTTTCTGCATCTGGTCCAATTTGGAATGCGTTTATGAAACGTGCGCTTTCAAATTCTCCAATTGAAACCTTTATCCCTCCTGTAATCAAAGCAATGGGGAAACCAATTTTGGATGGAAAACTTGCGGCAACAACTGTAATGATCGATAAAATATCTGGAAAACTTGCAACTGAATTCACACCAACGTCTCAAAAAGAAGAGCAAATATTCGCAGAATATCACTCAATACTCCATTACGTAGACAGAGCTGATCCTCTTGGTGCGTCTCCAAAAGATCCAAACTCTGATCCTTATTACGAACCATGGGAAATTGGAATCAAAAACTGGATTACAAAACAAGAGAAAGAAACTGGAAAGAAAATAACTCAATCTGCACCACCAACAGAATTAGATGATATTCATGTTCCAGAAAATTTCCCTTCTGTAAAAATATTGTCTCCACAAGACAACCAAACACTCGGAAGACAAATAAGTATTGAGGCTTCTGCTTCAGCACCAAGAAAAGTTTCGCGAGTTGAGTTTTATATTGATGGAGCATACTTAGGATCAGACGAAACATCTCCATATAAATTCAATTCAACACTTCCAAACACAATCGGACGAGGAACTCACTCGTTAAAGAGCGTTGTTTTTGATGATGTAGACAATCAAAGTTCAAACTCTGTGAGTATTCAAGTCTCTGAAGACGCGTCTGAAGGTTCACTAACTCTTATTGATCCAAAACATGGACAAATAATTGAACGAACATCGGAAACTTACGCAATCGTTGTCTCTGTAAAAAAACCTGATGACTATAGTTCAATCAAAATTTATGTTGATCCATCTGGTCCCGAAGGACAATGGCTTCTTGGTCAACAATCAAACCCAACCACTGTTTTTACTACGTTTGACTGGACCCTTCCTCAAAGTGGAACGTTTGCCTTATTCGCAGAAGGCACAACAAAACAAGGAACCCAGTCGCAAACTTCTGGAGTTCTCATTACAATTAATCCTCCGAGCTCAAACTCACCAACAGAATCTGATTTATTTATTCCTCAAAACGATCTGAATCTTTTTTAACTACATCTAAACACTGACGGTTGGATAAAAATCTGGTTGATGAAAGTCTGGTTTGTCTCCAGATAATGGACTGTAAGCAAGAAACTGACCTGACGCAATCATAAAAGCATTAAGTGCGCGTAAATTTTCTGGGATCATTTTCCAAGGAATCGTTAATTCTGAAACCCATGTTTTTTGTTGTGTTTTGTGAAATTGTATAACTGGATGGAAGTTAATGTAATCTTTTGATTGATGACGAATACGATCAAAACCCAATACAAGAAACTGTCCTCCAGCACCAAGTTCAATTTCTAAATATTGGTGACCTGGTCCAACTAAGAACAACTCAACAACATCAAAATTCCAAAGCCCTTCAACCCTTGTTCCAATCGCGGCTTCAATTGGAATACGTTGTTCATGCAAAATTGGAGATTCTACTTTTACATGTAATCCATCAGAGATTGTCGAGATCTCAAACACACAATTTACTCTCTCATCAGGACACTTATCTCCATTCCAAAGGCGATCTACTTTAATTGATAAATTTTCTGGATGTTTTGGAATTGTAAGAGCCATAAAACAAACTCGCGTCTACAACTAAGCCTTGATAGGCATCAGAACATACCTGTACGCCTCTGTTTTACTCTCTGGGGTGAGCAAACATGGATTTGAGGCATCTATCATCTCAAAGTTTACACGCTCTGTATTCATGGCTTGCAAGCCATCCAAGAGATATCTATAATTTATCGTTACGTTATTTTTTTGTCCAATAAATTCTGCTTGGCATGAACTTGAGTTTTGGCCACGGATCGCGTCAGTTGCTTGGGCTTCAACCAAACCACTGACTGGATCAAACTGGAGTGTCACATCATAAAGCCCGTTTTTTGAGAAAAGACTTGCCGCTTTCACAGCTTTCATAAAGTCTTCTCGATCCAAAATCGCTTTTGTTTGAAATTGTTTTGGAATTATTTGCTCGTAATCCGGATAATTTTCATCAATTGCTCGAGAAATGAGTTCGACTGGTCCGTAAACAAAAACTGCTTGGTTTTGTGAAAGTTGAAGGGTAATTACTGATGGAAATTCAACTTCATCCTTGAAAACAGACAAAATTCGGCTTATTTCAGCCAAAGTTTTTGATGGAACAACAACTTGTTTTTCTTCATTTATCTGGCTTGTAACTGGAATCACTTTTTCTGAAAGTCTGTACGAATCAGTGGACGCCATTTTTAATCGGCCTTCTCCTTCAAACTGATAAAACTTCATAAGCACACCTGTCAGCTCCGGTCGTGACTCATTTGTAGCAACAGAGAACAAAACCTGTGACAATGCTTTTTTGAACTCTTCAACAGGAATTTGGTACATTGTTTCACCTTCGACTTTTGGAATAAGTGGAAATTCAGAAGCTGACAAACCATTAATTTTTGTTTTGTAATTTCCGCATTCTATATTAACAACTTCATTATTTGTTGTGATGTGAATTGTTTCATTTGGAAGAAGAGAAACGTAATCAAAAAATAATTTTGCTGGAATTGTGTTTTCTCCAACCTCTTCCACTTTCCCTCTAACAGAACAATGAACAGCAATTTCCAAATTTGTTGATGTAAAACGAATAGACCCACCTTCTGCTTTCATCAAAACATTTTGAAGTATTGGAAGATTAACATTTTTTGTCATTAAATGACTTGTTATTCCCAATCCTTGATGAAGATTTTCTTTTGTACAAGATAGTTTCATAACTTCACAAGTCTATTATATTAATTGTTTAGTAATAAGAATCAATAGTAGTAGTAAGGGGTGTGGATGAAGTGGAAAAGTCATTTTAAACTCTAATTTTAGAGATTTTTTTCAATTTCGAAAGTGGACAGAGAATAAGATAAACACTGGAAGAAAGTCTGGATAACTTTGAACACATTTTTGATTCATCTTTTTATCACCTACTTTTCCTCAATTAGTCACAGAGTTATAAAATAGATATAAACACGTGACTAAATTGCGTATAACTTCTGTTTAATCAGTTCCAAATCATTTTGAAGTTTTTCATCAACTTGCAAACATCCACTGATTTTTTCATACGCATGCATTGCGGTTGTGTGATCTCGGCCTCCAAGTTCTGTTCCAATTGAAGGATAACTCGCTTTCATCTCCTCCCGCATAATGTACATAATTATTTGACGTGGGAAAGCTAAACGTTTTTGTCGGCTCTGTCCAAGTAGATCTTCAATTTGAACATCAAAATATCCAGCCACAGTTAAAATGAGTTGTTTTGGTGTGATTGATTTTCGTGTGTTGGAAGGTTGGAAACTTGTGAGTATTGGTTTAACACTTTCAGCAGTTGGTTTTATGTTTTTGAATTGATGGAAGGCAATGATTTTGTTTAAAGCACCTTCAAGTTCACGCACATTAGTTTGAATCACTGTTGCAACATGATGAAGTATCTCTCTCTCCATCATATAAGACTTTTCTCGACACTTGGTTTCAAGAATAGCAATACGTGTTTCAAAGTCAGGAGACCCAACATCAGCCATCATTCCGCACTCAAAACGCGAAACGAGCCTATTTTCAAGGGCTGGGATGGCTTTTGGTGGGCGATCAGAAGAGATGACGATTTGTTTATTATTTTGGTAAAGTTGGTTAAATGTGTGGAAAAATTCCTCCTGTGTGCCCTCTTTTCCTGTAATAAATTGAATATCATCTACTAGTAAAACATCAACAGTTCGATAACGATTCTTAAATTCGACCATTCGGCCAGTTTTGAGAGCTGTTATAAAATCATTTGTAAAACGTTCGCAAGTTACATAAAGAATGCGTGTTTCTGGGTTTTTTCTAATAAGTTCATTTCCGACAGCTTGTAAAAGATGTGTTTTTCCAAGACCAACCCCTCCATAAATAAAAAGAGGGTTATAAACTCCACCAGGTTGAGCGCAAACAGCTTGGGCCGCTGCATGCGCGAGTTCATTTTGTTTTCCAACGATAAAAGCAGAGAAACAATACTTATTATTTAAAGAAAATTCACCAGTTCGAATTTCTTGAGGTTCATGTTCTGTTCTTGGTTGATAGAATTCACTTTGAACTTGAGGCTCTGGTGTTGGTTCAAACACAGGAACAATTTGTGGATTTTGTGATCTTGATTCAACTCGATATGCTAGTTGTTTTACAGTTCCATTTGTAAGATCTTGCAGTGATTGAAGAATTTCCTTGGCATATTTTTTTTCAAGCCAAGCTTTTGTGAACAAATTTGGCACTCCAACAATGACAGAGTTATCACGAACTTCAGAAATAAAGGTTTGTTTAAACCATGTTGTGAAGTTTGCCTTACTAAGTGAAAGCTCAAGTTCACCTAGTACTGCTTGCCAAAGTTCGTTGGTGTTCATACGGCTGACAGTTTAACTAATTGTCCACATGTGGGCAAGTTATTGAAATGTTGGTAAATGGGTTGATTTATTGTGGACAAGATGTTAGTATTTTTTTGTATGCCAAAACGCACATATCAACCAAAAAAACGTCAGCGTTCAAAAGTGCATGGATTTCGTGCTCGCATGAAAACATCCACTGGTCAGACTGTTCTTAAACGTCGTCGCGCAAAAGGGCGAAAGCGTTTGAGCGTTAGTGATAAATAAGAGTATGCTCTCAAAAGAGCATCGCCTTCGTAATGATAAAGATATTAAAACGCTCTTTGCCAAAGGCAAAGGCGTCTTTGGTTTACTTGTAAACATCAAATACCGTCCAAATCATATTTTGGTTTCTCGGTTTGCTGTTGTTGTTGGAACAAAAGTTTCAAAAAAAGCTGTTGTGAGAAATCGTTTGCGCAGACAAATCAACGAGATAATTTTCAAACGATTAAAGGATTTTCGTCCCGGGGTCGATGTTGTATTGATGCCAAAGAAAGAAGCAGTCGGGAAAAAAAGTATAGAGTTTGAAGAAGAAATTTTTAAAACTCTTAAACAAAAAACACGCATACTTATATGAGCTTGCGTGTTTTTCTTAAAAAATCAGTTTTGTTTTCAATCAGGTTGTATCAAAAGACAATTTCTTTTGATCATGGCTTTGTTCGTTTTTTTTATCCGGATGGCTTTTGTAAATTTTATCCAACTTGTTCAGATTATGGGTATCAGGCTGTAAATCAATTTGGGGTTTTTCGTGGAGGTTGGATGGCTTTTAAGCGGATTTTACGTTGCAATCCATTTTCAAAAGGCGGAAATGATCCAGTTTTATAATGGCTTGTCTATAATTTCAATTTGTTTGATTCGTGTTGTTTTTCCACGAATAATTTCCATTGCTGTTTTTCTTATATCGAGTTCTTCTGACAAAAGTTCTAAAATCGCTTCGTTAGCTTTCCCTTTTTCAGGTTTTGCTTTAACTGAAATTTTCACTGTATCTTCATCAACCCACTCAACTGAATTTTTTCGTGCGTTTGGTTTTGTGTAAACTGTTAGAATCATACCTTCACCATGATCTGTTTAAGCAAACTAATAGTTTTTCGATTTACAAGCACGCGTTCTATATATTCTCGAAACGTCGGTTCATAAACTCGTTTTTTCATTTCAGGATCTTCATAATGTTCCGCAAGTCGATCAAGTTCAGCGTCAACTTCATCGTCTTTTAATTCAACATTTTCCTTTTGAGCAACTGAACGAAGCGCGATTGCAACTTTGATTCGAGTTAACGCTTGTGGTGTAAAATCGATTTTGAGTTGAGCAAGTGTTTTTTTCAGATTTGAAACATATGTTTCAAACTCAAGACCTTGTGATTCAACATTGCGTTTTAGTTCATCAATCATTTTATTGATTTCTTCATTAAGAAGAAGATCTGGAATTTCTTCAAACTGTGATTTTTTTACAAGCAATTCAAACATCTCTTTTTCTTGACGTGTTGTTTCTTCAACATCTTTTTCATCTCTTAAATTTTTATCGATTTTTTCTTTTAGTTCTTTTAAGTCCTTCATTCCAATTGAACTTGCAAACACGTCATCAATTGTAGGAGGTTCAAGGTTGTAAATCTCTTTGATTGCGACATCAAAATCAACATCATTTCCTGCTAACATTTTTTGAACGTGTTCTTTTGGAAATGGAAGTGTGAATGTTTTTTGATCTCCTTCTTTCATTCCAATCAATTGTTCCTTAAAACCTGGAATGTAATAATCCTCGGATAAATAGATAGCGTGATTAGGTGACTGTCCCCCATCAATTGCGACACCATCTTTTTTGATACTCATTGAGAGGACGACTTTGTTTTGTCCGCTGATTTGCATTCCTGTTTGAATTCGAATTTCTTTTGTTTGCATTTTTTGAATATCACCAAGCGCAATGTCAATCTCTTTGTCAGTAACTTCAACAGGTTTTGATGTAACAGTTAGTTTTTTGTAATCAGTAAGCGAGAGCGCTTTTGGCATTCGAGCAACTTCAGCTGTAAAAACAATATCATTTCCTGGCGCTAATTTTTCAACATCAATTTTTGGCGATCCAACAGTTTCAAGATTTTTTGCCAAAACCGCTTCAACATATGATTTTCGAATAATAGGCTCAAGCGCTTCTTCCAAGAGTTTCATCTCCCCGAACCTTTGTTTCACCATTTCAAAATCTGCTTTTCCAGGTCTAAAACCTGGAATTGGAGTTTGTTTGCAAAGTCGAACAGCCGCTTCTTCAAGATAAGGTCGAGCTTCTTCTTGAGAAACAGTGAAAGTTATTTTTATAGTCGCTTTTTCTTTTTCTTCGATGTTGATTGTAGGCATAATAGCTAAAAGCTAATGGCTAAAGGCTTATCTAACGGCTAAAGGCTAATGGCAAACCACTATTTTGTCAATGAAAATGACCTCCTTCCAGCACTAAAGTGCGTGGAGGAGGTCATTCTTCAGGACTCAATGACTTTTCCTTACACAATCAACGCGACTATCAATAGCGCAACGATGTTCAAAATTTTGATCATTGGATTGATTGCAGGACCAGCAGTGTCTTTGTATGGATCGCCAACAGTGTCACCTGTGATAGCCGCTTTGTGCGCATCCGATCCTTTGCCTCCGTAGTTTCCAGCCTCAATGAATTTCTTTGCATTGTCCCAAGCTCCACCACCTGTTGTCATAGAAATTGCAACAAAGAGTCCAGTGATGATTGAACCGATCAATAAACCACCAAGCGCTTCAGGGCCGAGCAAAAATCCAACAACGATTGGAGACAAAACAGCCAAGACAGCAGGAGCAATCATTCTTCGAAGCGCTGATTGAGTTACTATATCAACCGCTTTTCCGTATTCAGGTTTTGCAGTTCCTTGCATGATTCCAGGAATTTCACGGAACTGTCTGCGCACTTCTTCAACAACAGCGCCGGCCGCTTTTCCAACAGCTTCCATTGCCATTGCGCCAAAAAGATATGTGACAAGACCGCCAAGGAAAAGTCCAGCAATCACATTTGGATCAACAAGATTAAATACAACGTCAACACCTTCTGCTTTGATCGCGTGAATATAATCACCGAACAAAACAAGAGTTGCCAAACCAGCAGATCCGATCGCGTAAGCTTTTGTAACAGCTTTTGTTGTGTTGCCAACAGCGTCCAGAGGATCTGTAACATCGCGAACTTCTTTTGGAAGCTCTGCCATTTCAGCAATGCCGCCAGCATTGTCTGTGATTGGACCGTATGCGTCCATTGCGACGATGATACCAGTTAAAGATAACATTGCCATTGCCGCGATCGCGATTCCGAACAAGCCAGCGAATTGATATGAAACCAAAATACCAAGCACGATTGAAAGAACTGGCAATGCAGTGGATTTCATTGATAGCGCAATACCGGCGATGATGTTTGTTCCATGTCCAGATTCTGAAGCCTTCGCAAGTTCTTGAACTGGTTTATGTGTTGTGCTTGTATAAAATTCTGTAATTACAATCATTAGCGCTGTGACAATTAGACCGACGATCGCGCTAAAATAAACATTCATCGGTTGAATTCCAGAAATACCAGCAAGCATTTTTGTTGTGACAGGGTAAAAACCAATCGCGGCAAGAACGCCTGCGACAATCAAACCTTTGTACAATGCTTTCATTATTTTTTTGTCCGCGCTAATTTTAATAAAGAACGTTCCAATGATTGATGCGACAATAGCGATTGCTCCAAGAGCCAAAGGATAAACAACTATTGTCTGATTTCCTTCAAATAAAAGTGAACCAAGAAGCATTGTCGCAACTGTTGTTACAGCATATGTTTCAAAAAGATCAGCTGCCATTCCTGCA
The DNA here is from genome assembly GCA_020057555.1 of bacterium. Classification (GTDB taxonomy): domain Bacteria; phylum Patescibacteriota; class Patescibacteriia; order UBA9934; family GWF2-40-263; genus JACQXU01. The sequence continues at coordinate 15,373 of JAGVFR010000014.1, forward strand.
CAATCACCAACGTTGTCTCCAACATTATCAGCAATCACTCCAGGGTTTCTTGGATCATCTTCAGGAATTCCAGCTTCTGTTTTTCCAACCAGGTCTGCACCAACATCAGCGGCTTTTGTGAAAATTCCTCCGCCCAAACGTGCAAACACACTGATGAGTGATCCACCAAATCCAAGTCCGACAAGCGCCTGCACATCACCAGTTATTGCATAAAATCCAGCAACACCAATTAGCGCAAGACCAACAACGAAAAGTCCAGTGACTGATCCGCCACGAACCGCAACATCCATCGCCGCTGACAAACCATGTTTTGCGGCTTCCGCAGTTCTTACGTTTGCGCGAACTGAAACTGACATTCCAATAATTCCAGCAAGACCGGAAAGAATCGCACCAACTAGAAATCCAATCGCAAGCGTCCAATTAAGTCCGAATCCTAGAATAAGAAAAATCACAATTCCGATTCCAGCGATCACTTTATATTGGCGTGACATGTAAGCATTCGCGCCTTCTTGAATCGCAAGCGCGATACCTTTCATTTTTCCTTCGCCAGCCGGACGTTTAAGGATCCATTGAATTAGCGCGACGCCGTAGAGAAGTGCAAGAATTCCTGCACCGATTGCGTAGTAAGTGATGGGCATAGTAGAAGAGAGCCGTTAGCTTTTAGCTGTTAGCCATTAGATTTGGTAATAATTTTTATTTAACGGCCAATGGCTAGAGGCTAATAGCTACGTTATTTATTTTCAAAATATGAGGATATACTAGAAAAAAAACGGCATTTTGTCAAAGTTTCGTTGACGATTTGATCATTTTTTGCTAACATTTTAAGCGCTTAAACAAACTCTCTATTCTCATCAAACTAAAACAATTTATTGTTCGCACACTCCTTGGTCTTTTGCGCGGACTCATGATTTTCAAGCGCTACGGCGGAACAGGGTTTGGTATCGTCACCAAACCGATTTCTATCACAGGGCTTTTTTTGGTTCGTTGGGTTGGAATTCCAATTTATCGTTTTACTTTTTTTGTTAGGCATTTTTTTTATCGTATTGCGCGTCCGACAAAACATAAACTTTTGAGCATTATCACAAATCGTTACACTGTTCATGCGATGATGGTCGTTTTGGTTGTCGCTGTTATGTTTGTAAATATTAGTACGCGAGAAGTTCGCGCGCAAACATTTGGACAAAAAAGTATTTTGCATTCACTGATCGCAGTTGATGACTCGCAAGATGTCGAAATTGTTACAGCGAGCGATAGTGTTGTTTCAACTGGAACAAGTGTTGCATATCTTGATGATACAATTTTGGATGCGAATTTACATATTGATCAAAATTATCTTGATGAATCGTATGTGACTTCAACAACAGGTGGAGCTGGTGCTGTTTCTTCTGTTCCAATTCGCGACAAGATTGAAACATACATTGTTCAGGAAGGAGATACTCTTGGTCAGATTTCTGAAAAATTTAGTTTGAATCTTAGCACTGTTCTTTGGGCAAACAATTTAACTTTTCGTAGCACAATTCAACCAGGGCAAAGTCTTGTGATTTTGCCTGCCGATGGTCTTTTATACAAAGTCCGTTCTGGAGATACACTTTCAAAAATTTCACAACGTTATGGCGTTGAGCCAGAGAAAATTCTTGAACAAAACAAACTTGCGAGTGCTGATCGTCTTTCGATAGGAGATGAGTTATTGATTCCTGGTGGAGAACCGATTTCTCAAGCGCCAAAACGTTCTTCCTCTGTTGCAAATCTTTTTGTGTCTCCTTCAGCAACTCCTCCTGTCGAGGGTTATTGGCTATGGCCAACAGATTGGCACACGATTACGCAATACTATGGTTGGAGACACACAGGGGTTGATATTGATGGAGATTACACGACGAACAGTTACGCGGTCCGTGATGGTGTTGTGATTTACAGTGGATGGCGCGGAGGATATGGGCTCACTGTTGAAGTTGACCATGGCGACGGATATATAACTCGATACGCACATCACTCGAAAAATTTTGTTTCAGTTGGAGATGTTGTGAAAACAGGAGACGCGCTTGCGAGAACAGGAACAACAGGACGTTCAACAGGAACACACTTACACTTTGAAGTTATTAAGAAAGGTAAGTTCCAGAATCCATTGGATTATGTGAGGTAGTAGTAAAGCAAAACTATGACTACATGCAAACAATGCAAACAACAAGTTGAACTTTGGAATAAAGAGTGTGGTTCTTGCGGATTCCATTTGGTTCTTGAACCTGATGAAGCGCGACGCGCAAGATTTTTACGCGGTCCATCTCTTGGCGCAATGCTTTTCACACAAGGTTGGGCATTTGGTGCGAGACTTTATCTTTGGTTTCTTCTTTCGTTTGTTCCGATTGTTGGTATTTTAGTTTTGGTCGCACTTTTAATTTTCGGACGTCGTTGGTCATGGAAGTATGGAGTTTGGGCAAGCTGGGAAGATTTTACACGCAGAATGCATTTGCTTGATTTGATTGCAGTGCTTTGGGTTTTGATTTTGGTCGGAGTATATTTTTGGGCACGATGAAAAATGAATCATTCTTTTTTGGAAAGACGGAATTGCAAAGCTTCAGCCAGATGGTTTTCTTCAACAGGTTGTGACTGTGCAAGATCGGCAATTGCTCGCGCAACTTTCTGAATACGAAAATATCCTCGAGCGCTTATCATTCCATAAGAGAACGCTTCATCAAGAAGCGTTTTTGCTTTTTTTGAAATGTTTGCAAACAATTTTATATCTGAAGATTGCATTTCATGATTTAGTTTGAATGTTGTTTTACAAAAACGCTCTTCTTGAATTTTACGCGCACAAATAACTCGAGTCCGAATTTGTTCCGAAGCTTCTCCTTGAACACTTTCTGACATTTCTTTTGGTTTAACATTTGGCACATCAATTACCATATCAATACGATCTAGAAGTGGACCAGAGAGACGCTTTTGATAATTATCTATTTCTCTTGTTCCACAAACACAAACACGTTTTGGATCATTCAAAAATCCACACGCACACGGATTTCTGGTTGCGATAAGTTGAAACCGTGCTGGAAAAGTAAACGCACCAGCAGCGCGAGCAACAGTAACAGTTCCATCCTCAAGTGGCTGTCTAAGATTTTCCAGTACGTGACGCTGAAATTCAGGAAGTTCATCAAGAAACAAAACACCACGATGAGCCAAACTTACTTCTCCAGGCGCAGGCCATGATCCCCCACCAATGAGAGAGATTGCTGAAGATGAATGATGCGGGTTTCTAAACGGACGATTGAAAGAAAGAAGGTTGTCTTTGTTTGGAATGTTTGCGATCGAAGCAATGCTTGCGACCTCGATTGCTTCTTCGTAAGAAAGTAACGGAAGAATTGAAGGAAAAGTTCGCGCGAGTAGTGTCTTTCCAGTTCCGGGTGGACCTTGAAGAAGTACGTTATGTCCACCAGCTGCGGCAATTTCAAGACCGCGTTTTGCAAAAGATTGTCCAAAGATTTGTGAAAAACACATCTCATGTTTTTGCTCTATTTGTTGAATTGGAGTCGATGGCTCAAGCAAAGAATCATTATTAAGATGAGCGAGAAGTTGTATGAATGTTTCAATTCCAAAAACTTTTAAGTTGCTTATGATTGCGGCTTCTTTTGCATTATCAAGTGGAACAAATAGAAAAGGTTTAGCCATCGTATTTGCCATCACAGCTGTTGGGAGAACTCCTTGCACACTTCTGACTTCACCGTGAAGCCCCAGTTCACCAACCAGAACAGACTGCTCAATTGTTTGTGGCTTAAGTTCTCCAGATTGGATAAGAATTGAAAGTGCGATTGGCAAATCATAAAGAGCGCCCTGTTTGCGAAGATGTGCTGGAGCAAGGTTCACAGTGACTCTGCCGCGCGGAAAAGGGAGCCCACTATTTTTAATGGCAGAACGTATTCTGTCGCGCGATTCGCGAACAGAAGCATCTGGTAAACCAACGATCGTGAATTGTGGAAGACCAGCGGAAATATCTGTTTCAATTGAAACAGGAATTGCTCGCACGCCATATATTGCTGATGATGTAATTGGAAACATAAAACAAAAACCTCCCAGGTCATAGGAGGTTTAAGATTTCTATAATTATTCTACCACAATTTCTTGATTTGTCAAATGTTTTTTTCTTGATAACAAAAGAAGTGAAAGCACACCAAGGATTATGACCAAGTCGGAGAAATTAATTGCGCTTTTTCCAAATAATATAATGTAATCAACTGTAAATCCGTAAACAATACGATCATAGAAATTTCCAAAGGCTCCAAGAAGAATCAGAATTACTGAAAAAGCTATTTTAGGGCGTAACATGATGTTTTTCCAAACAACTCTTAGCAAAAAAATTCCAAGTATTACAGAAATGATTATTACAAATTCAAGTCGAAACGGGATATCAAACGCAAGACCGTAATTTTTGTGAACAGCAAATTCTATGAATTTTGGTGAAACAAGTAAAATGTCCTCTGGAAAAGTTTTGATTGCATGAAGTTTTATCCATTCATCCAAAAAAACAATAAACGCACTTGGTACCAAAATAAAATAAATATATAAATTAGTCTTCACATCTCTTGTGTCAAAGTTTTTTTGCATTGAATACACGAAGTCGAAGTTGGACGAGCTGAAAGTCTGCGTTCATCAATTTCTTGACCGCAGTACTTACATTTTCCATATGTTCCATTTTCGATCATCGCAAGCGCGCCTTCAACGTCACGAAGAGCCTTTTCCAACTCCTCCTCAAGTGAGAGGTTGTCTGAAAATCGAGCGACTTCTGATGCGTTTTCATCTTCTTTATCGCCGAGATTTTGAAAATCAGCAGTGAAATCTGTTTCAGCAGCCTTTGGATTTCGATGAGTAAACTTTGAGAGCTCAAGTTCAAGCCCTTGTTTTTCTTCAATCAGCCTTTGCTTCATTTGTTCGAAAAAGTCTTTGTTCATATATGTTTTTCAGTCTAAACACTCTATCAGTTTATCAAAAACTGTGCAAAGAAAAGGTCTAAAAAAAAGAAGAAGGGCAGTGAGCCGCTATAACAAAGTGTTGTTTTTCGGCTATGCCCTTAAGATATGAAGGAGAAACGGTTCTATAGGCGTCGGGTTGAGTAGTCCAAATGTTTGAACCACTCGACTCGACGCCCTGTGAACACTATTCAACCTTCGGAGTTTCACAACCTCTCTACCATTCCATGGTTTTACCCACGATGAATTCATAGAATTCATATTTTTGCGGGTTAACCTAGATTTGTTTCTGTTCTGTTTTTGTTTTTATATCAGAACAGTAGAGCGGTGAGACGTTTTCCGAATAGCATATAGCAAGCGTGGGACACCTGCTTAATAACAAAGCCTTCGGAAAACCTCCCAAGAGTGTGTAAAAGAACGATGCGACCGTACTAGGTCACAACTACATAGTATCAGAAAAAAAAAGAAAAATCAATATTCAAAGTTTAGCTTGTTTTAGCAAAAAAAATATTTTCTGATACAAACTTGTGTTCAAGAGGTGATGTCACGTGTACAAAGTTATCCACAGAATCACCTACTTATGAATAAGTTATCCACAATTAAAAACACAACCTCAAGTTTATTGAATTCCAGGCCTTTTCGATTGATGCAACGCTAAAGTTTACAGACAGAAGTCTGATAATGTCGTTTTTATAATAATGAGTAGTGAACGAATTTGATTCAACAAATTTTTTTAAAGATAAAAAAGCAACATTTGCGTTACAAATCTTCAACATTTTTTTATTGCCTTCATTTTTTAGCCATATCCGAATCATTTCTTCATCATTTGATAGTGTTAGATTACCGGCTTTGCCTATAAACAACGCCTCGTTACTGTTTGAAGCTCTATAAAATTCTAAACCCTCAATCATCTTTTCCTCAACAGAAACAAGACTTGGGTCTGAAATGAACTCTTGCATTTTGGTGTTGTCAGCAAGATATTTTGTGACAACCGTTGGATTTTTTAGTGCAATCGCTGTTTGTAAAAGCGAGATTTTTTCTTTTTCACCAATTTTTGCCTTTGAAACAAGCAGATATTTTGGATTTTCTATTTCTTTCATCATTAGGAACCCTTCAGTTGAAAAAAATGATCGTAAAATATCCTGATCTTTGAACAGAGTTTGATACATTTCGAGATTTTTTTCATCCAAAAGAGGTAGTTTCAGTGCGAGATATGTATTTTCTTGCAGTGTTTTAATGTTAAATATACTTTTTGCTTCTTGATTTGCAAGAGGAATGATAATTCCTTCCTTTGTTGCAAGAATATCAGTTAACTTTCCCCCTTTTTCATAGAACGTCCCTATTTTTTTCTTAAATGACGGAAAATAACTCCCAATGCTGTGTTTTGATTTGATTCCGCTAATTGGTTGAAGCTTATCTGTTAGCAAAAAAACATTAGAATTGACTTGTTGAACAATAATTTGGTTTACATCTAGGAGTTTTGTTGGTAATTCGTTCTTTTTTGAGCGAATTGCAATTGAGCGACTTCCATCATCATGAAAAAACCATCCAATTTCACCATGAACAAATGGTTGAATATCTTTCAGTGTAAAACTTCGGTTTGAAATAAGTGGAACTGTATTTAGGATTTGAGTGAGAACTGGCAAAGTATTCTTATTTACCAAAAGCTGAACTGCAACCTGTGTATTTTCAGGCGCAGAAGAAAAAACAGTGTTTCTTGTGAACCAAAGTGTCGCTAAATGAGCGAAAAATAAAAAACAGGCAATGAATAATATTACCAAAAGCCAAACAACCCACCGAGGTCGGCGAGTTGTTTTTTGGTATCGGGATAATTGAATGTGGAGTTGTGGGCTCATGGCTTTTTATTGAACGGTCTGAAAGGTTTGCGAGGTCCACGATCATGCGGTGGTGCTGGTGGACGATCGCTGTGGGCTGGGCGTTCAGGGTAAACATTTCCTGGTGCATCTTTCATTGAAAGGCTGATCTTTCCATCAGGTGTTAGATCCATCACTTTTACTGTAACCTCATCTCCCATTTTGACAATATCACTAACTTTGTCAACACGCCACGGAGCCATGTTGCTTACATGCACCATACCATCTTTCTTTGGCAAAAATTCCACGATCGCTCCAAAATCCATAATGCGTGTTACCTTTCCTTTATATATTTCTCCAACAACGACTTGTCGCGTGAGCTGTTCAATAATACTTTGCGCTTTTATCGCTCCTTGCGCGTCAGTTGAAGTGATCATCACAAGACCATCATCTTCAATGTCGATTGCTTGAACATTTGTTGTTGAAATAATTTCGTTGATTGTTTTACCGCTTGGGCCAATAACACTTCCGATCAACTCTGGACTGATGTGCATGACAATAATTCGAGGCGCAAAAGGCGAAAGCTCTGGTCTTGGCTCCGCGATTGCTGAAGTGAGAACTTCCAAAACTTCCAAACGAGCTTCGCGAGCTTGCTTGATAGCCGTCTCAACCATTTCGCGCGTCAGACCTTCTGTTTTTGTGTCCATTTGAATTGCTGTGATTCCTGTTTTCGATCCAGCAATTTTGAAATCCATTCCACCTTTTCCATCTTCAAGATCTTGCAAATCTGTGATGACTTTCCATTTCCCTTTTCCATCAGTTGCAAGACCCATGGCAATTCCAGCAACAGGCGCTTTAATTGGAACACCAGCATCCATGAGCGCAAGTGTTGCTCCACATGTTGATCCCATTGAGCTTGATCCATTTGAACCAAAAACTTCAGAAACCGCTCGGATCGTGTATGGGAATGTTTCTTTATCAGGCAACATTGGTTGAAGAGCTTTTTCTGCCAAAGCTCCATGTCCAATGTCACGACGCGACGGACCTCGCATTGGCTTCACTTCTCCGACTGAATATGGAGGAAAGTTATAGTGGTGGAAGAAACGCTTTGTTCCAACAAGTTCCATTCCATCAAGAGTTTGTTGATCACCAGGGGCTCCAAGTGTGACAACAGTTAGAACTTGTGTTTCTCCACGCATAAAATGTCCGCTACCGTGCACACGAGGAAGAACCGCAACTTCACTCACAAGTGGTCGAATTTGTGTGAGTGATCGTCCGTCAACGCGTTTATTGTCTTCAAGAATTGAGCGCGAGACTTCACGCTCGAGAATTTCTAAAGTTAAATCTGTTCCAATATGAATAAATTCTGGTTCAACACCTTTTTCAATCAAGAATGTTTTTAGATTATTTTTTAGAATCTGTTTTTGTTCATTGCGGTCGGCCTTTGTTGCTTTTGGAGTTCCAAAAAATAATTCCTTAATTTGTGCGACAAGAAATGGAACAGCAAGAATTTCTACTTCTTTTTCCTCATCTGTTTTTTGAGTAATCAAATTTCGTTTTTCTTTTCCAACAACAGCTTGAATTTCTTTGATCAATTTTATTGGCACATCTATGTGTTTTTGACCAAACCAAAATCCTTCCAAAACAGTTTCTTCAGGAGCTTCATTTGCACCAGCTTCAACCATTATGATTTTTTCTTTTGTTCCTGCAATCGCAAGATCAAGAATAGACTTGTCGCGCGCTGTATAGCTTGGGTTGATGACCCACTCGCCATCGACTTGTCCAACACGAATACAACCAATAGGGCCATTCCATGGAATATCGCTGATATGAAGCGCGCAACTTGCGCCGATTAGTCCCAAAACATCAGGGTCGTTTTCTCCATCAAAAGCAAGTGTTGTTACGACAACTTGCACTTCATTTCGAATATGGTCGTCAAATAACGGGCGGATTGCGCGATCAATAAAACGTGCGGAAAGAACTGCCTCATCAGTTGGCCGTCCTTCTTTTTTAATAAATCGGCTACCTTTGATGCGTCCAGCCGCATAAAGTTTTTCTTCAAATTCAACAGTCAAAGGGAAAAACCCCATGCTTTCTTTTGTTTCATGACTCATTGTTGCCGCGGCAAGCACAACAGTATCGCCGTATTGAACAACGCAAGATCCGCCGGCTTGGTTTGCGTACTTACCAACCTCGATTGTTAGTGTTTTTCCTCCCCATTCTGTTTGGAATAAGTTTTTCTGTGTCATATATTTTCAAATTAAAATTCTAGTCTTCGTGTTCTTGAATCTGCTTGGTCGTTTTTTGGCGGTTCAATAAAGAACGCGTCTTCTTCGTCCTCTTCCTTTTTTTCCTCCATTTCATCTTTTCCTTCTGTTTTCACGATCGGGCCAATCAAATATCGTTTTTTATTTTGAGAAAGGTCAATATAGTCATCAACGTAATTAACGAGATTAGACGATGTTGTTTCACCAAATGCCATGACCTCTGCGATACGTCCGCGACTTTGAATGTGTTCGACAAGTGGCAGATAATCTCCATCTCCTGAAACAATCACGACAACGTCGAGGATATCGAGCATGTGAACAACATCGATCGCAAGTCCAACATCCCAATCTGCTTTCTTGTGACCTGACGCATATTCCATCAAATCTTTTTCGCGCGTTTCAATTCCGGATTTTTGAAGAGCATCAAAAAAAGGTTGCTCATCTGCTGTTTTTGTTTTTACAACATAAGCAAGCGCACGGATAAGCAGACGACCAGCGACCGCGTCTTCAACAATGCTTTTGAAATTAACTTTACGCTGGAAAAGATGGCGAGCGCTGTAGTACATGTTTTGCGTGTCGATAAAAACTCCGACACGTTGGTCTTTGTGTTTGAACATATTGTTTAAGTAGTAAAGTAGCAAAGTAGAAAAGTAGCAGAGGTGATACTTGGTTCTAAAAAGCCAACACCCCGCCGATAAGGGCGGGGTTTAATTATTTCAAATCCAAATCTTTTTTGATTTTCAAAAATGCTTTTTCGTCTTCGCGTTCGAGATATTTAAGCAAACGTCGGCGTTCATTCACTTTTTTGATAAGTCCACGGCGAGAAGAAAAATCTTTCTTATGATCCCGCATGTGCTTTGTCAGTTCTTCAATTTCGGATGTTAAAATAGCGATCTGAACTTGCGGAGAACCAGTGTCGGACGCGTGTGTTCGGAATTTTTCAATTACTTTCTGCTTTTTCTTAATGTTGAGCATAGTTTTTTGAATAAGCGTACGGCCGAGAAAAGGGGCTCATTCCTTAAATCCAAGCTGTCGCGGAAATGAATTACGCACGCAATTTATCCCAGAAACAAGAGAGTGTCAAGGACTTAAACGAGACCGTTGAAATACTCTAATTCTCTCCAAATTTTATTTCCTGAGCCTGTCGAAGGGACAAAATTTGGCTAAATCATATACAGCCTTCGACAAGCTCAGGCAATAATTTAGAGTATTTCAACGGTCTCTAAACCTTTGTAAAGAGTCGAGACTTATTTAAAAAAACGTACCAGTTCGGTACGCTATTGAGCTTCCACAACATCGGTCGTGCAGTAGGCAAGGTTATCGTATTTATTCGTGCCAACAGGTCTGTGGCACGACAATTGAATCGTTTTGTTTTCACGTGTATTAGAGACGATGATTTTCCAGATTTTTCCATCTAGGTCAACGACGTCGAAATCAAATGGGCAACTTGGTGCAAGATAGGTAAACTCAACCGTCTTAGTTACCTTATCGTACATCTCAAGCATTTCTTTCGAAAGAGGATTCCTCCACCATCCCTTTTTTTTCGTGATCTTCAGAAAATCCCGTGTTGAAACCCATGAGGCATTCTCGTATTCCATCTTCAGTTTCGGATCGACTTCTGGGTGAACGACGAGTCCGGTAAAGACGAAGATGACTGTTCTTGCATCTGTCTGGCGTGAACAACTCCAGTCTATAACAGTGTAGTGGCTTATGCTTTTTTCCTTGACCACTTGTTCCTTAGAAGAAGCACAACTGATGAGAATGAAAAGAGCCAGTATGAATGAGAAACGCATTTTCAACCCCTTTCTGGTTTGAATCCATCTGCACCAATTGCAGATGGAGGAAAAAGAATATCACTTATTGATCGAAACGTCAAGCTAGGCACCATCGGTGTATAATGTTGCAGTATGTCCGGTAGGACAACAATGATCTGTCACCTGTTCTGCTGGGCGTTAATACAGTCTGTACGACACCCTACGTAGGGAGTTCGTAACAATGTCAGTCAAAGAAATACTAACAAGTAATAAATATCATTGTTGTACTACCGGGTATGTCCATCCAAACATCTCACAAACGCTCTTTTGCTCATCTTTCAGCACTTCCGACTTTGGCTTCAAATCGAATGATCGCGTTTATAGGCTCGAGCATTGTTGGAGTTTTCCTTCCAATTTATATTTTTGAATTTTTTGGTCTTTCAATTACACACGTTTTAGCTTGGTTTGCGATTAACTTTGCGTTTAAACTTCCATTCTACGTTCCGGCTGCCAAAATATTTTCACGCGCAGGACTTGTTGTGAGTATGGTTATAGGGACTATTGGACTCGTGATCTTTTATTGGATGTTTTTTTTGCTCGATCACGGAAGTTCGATAAATCCATTTGTTTTGATGGCAATCGGAATCGTAGGACTCATGCTTGATGGTGTTTTTTATTGGTCGCCGTATCACATTGATTTTGCAAAATTTTCAGACGCGAATCACAGAGGCAAACAACTTGGAATATATTATGGTTTGCAAGAAGCGGTTAGCATTCTCACTCCACTTATAGCTGCGTTTATTTTGATGCGTTTTGGTTATGAAATGAATTTTTTTGTCGGACTACTACTCACAACAGCTTCAATTATTCCACTTTTTTTCGTTTCAAAATATAAAGTGACTTATGAATTTGGTTACTTTGAAAGTTTTCGAAAACTTTTTTCAAAAAAATATATTGCAATGACGCTTTCAATGGCGGCACTTGGAGCTGAAAATATTGTCGGCGTTATTGTTTGGCCGATTTTTTTGTTTTCCGTTTTTAACGGAAATTATTTAGAAGTCGGTTTTGTAACAGCCGTGATCGTTGTGATTAGTATGATTGTTGAATTGATCGTTGGTCGCCAAATTGATCATTTGACAGCGCAAAAAATGTTGAAATTTGGTTCGTGGATTTATGCGCTTGGATGGATTGCAAAAGGATTTGTTCAAACAATCACAGGAGTTTTTGCGGCTTCAACTTTTCACAGTTTTGGTTCGATTATGATGCGCATGCCGCTTGATACAATGAGCTATCAGCAAGCGGCCGACTCCGGACATTACATTGACGAATTTACTGTTTTGCGAGAGATGGCAATCGGAATTGGAAGAGTTGCGATTTTAGTTCTGTTGATTCCGGTCACGATGAATTTTTCAATCGGTTCAGCATTTTTTATCGCGGCCCTTGTTTCACTTGGTGTGAATTGGCTCGCGCAATATAAAACGCAAGAATAAAAAATACTGCTTTCGACTTGGCTCAGGCAGTATTTTTTGGTTCTTATTTTGCAAGTAGTTGGTCAATCGCGGAAGAGACAGAACTGTATGGGAGGGCGCCTTTTATCGGAATTGCATTTCCATCTTGGTCAATAATGAACGATCCGGGTGTTCCAGTGACTCCAGCTGCTACCCCTCCTTGATATTGTGATTCGATTTTATCGCTGTATTTTGAGTTATCGTAGCAAGTCTGCCATTGGCTTACGTTTAACCCAAGTTCTGTTGCAAGTTGTTTGTAGTAATCACTACTAAGTGATTCCTGATTTTCAAACAATTTATCCGCATACTCCCAAAATTTGTTTTGTTCTGCAGCGCACTCGGCTGCGTTAGCCGCTGGCAAAGCTTCTGGATGGAACGAAAGCGGATAATGTCGCAAAATCCATCTAACTTTTCCATTATAGTCTGTCATGACTTGTTGCATTGTTGGATGAAAACGACTGCAGAACGGACATTCAAAATCCGAATACTCAATAACTGTGATTGGAGCGTTTTTATCTCCTCGAACATGATCAGAGTCGTTTACGACAGGAACAGCTTCTGGAGTCGGCACTGTACCATCATCTGCAACAACAAGATCTGTGTTGGTATCCGTAGGAACATCACCATTGTTTGCCAGCCCAAGTGAACACGAGCCTTTTAGTACACAATTTCCCAAAATAATAAACCCAAGCGTTCCAAGAACGAGAATTGCTGTGATAAAACCTACCCAAAAAGAGGTTTTGGATGGAAGAGAGTCGAAGAATGAGTTTGGCATAAATTAGAAGTAAGAATAAAGAAGCGAGAAGTTAGAGAAGTTTAGTAAACGTATACTAGCACAAATAGTAAAGATGAGGAAAGGATGAAAGTGTCGTATAATTAATTTGTATGAAATTGCTTGATTCACTTATTACGGATTTTCTTGAATATCTTGAAGTTGAGAGAGGACGTTCAGAAAGAACGATTCGTAATTATGATTTTTATTTGAAACGATTTTCAAAATGGGCTGGGAATCCGACTCCCAAAAAAATTACTCGTGACACAATTCATAGATATCGTCTTTGGCTGAATCGTTTAACAGAAGGTCGTGAAGGTGAAACTTTGAAAAAAAGTACGCAGAATTATCATCTCATCGCGCTTCGATCTTTTTTGAAATATCTGGCTCGTCAGGATATTTTATCCATTCCGCCAGAGCAGATTGAACTTGCCAAACAATCAAAACGAACGGTTGAATTTTTGGAAGCTGAAGAATTAAATCGTTTGCTTTCGGTTGCGAAAAAGAAAGCTATTGGAATTATTGGAATGCGCGATTTTGCGATTTTGGAACTTTTATTTGCAACTGGTATGCGCGTTAGCGAACTTGCAAATTTGAAAATTGAACAAGTGAATTTGAAACGTGATGAATTTACTGTTCGCGGTAAAGGCGACAAACCACGAGTTGTTTTTTTGTCTGATTCAGCAAAAGAAGCTTTGAAATCCTATCTTGCAAAACGTCATGACACTTCCCCGTTTATGTTTGTGTCTCATGATCGCGCGAAAGCCGGACGAAAAAATACTGGACCGATCACATCTCGTTCGATTCAAAGAATTGTTGAGAGAGATGCCACAGAAGCAGGTATTACAAAAAAAATAACACCACATACACTGCGACACACGTTCGCAACTGATTTGTTGTTGTCTGGCGCTGACATTCGATCTGTTCAATCAATGCTTGGACATGAATCAATTACAACAACACAGGTTTACACGCATATTACGAACAAACAAATGAAAGAAGTGCACAAAAAGTTTCACGGACAGAATCGAGAATAAAAAAAGATAAAACTATTAACATAAAAACCCCAGAACAAGTCTGAGGTTTTTATGTGGGGCGACCACCGGGAATTGAACCCGGATCAGGAGAGCCACAATCTCCTGTGTTAACCGTTACACCATGGCCGCCATGCAACAGAAAAATAACAATAAAAACCTGAAAGGTCAAAAGCTATTCTGGTGGCCCGGGGGGGACTTGAACCCTCAACCTTGAGTTTAGAACACTCCTGCTCTATCCAGTTGAGCTACCGGGCCGCGCAAGCAGTGTAATCTATCTTAACTTTTTTGTTGAGTCAATCCCAACATTGACATATCCTTTTTCTTCAGGCACACTATCGGTCGCCTGCTCATCGGAAAGTACCGGTGAGGTGCAACTAGACAGCCCAAACAGGGCAAAACGGAAAGAGGGTTCAATGAATCAGGGCCAGGTTCTGGAAAGAGCGATCAACTTCAAGTGGGATTGGGGCACGATCACGCTGAAGAGCGCGGTTGGCCCCCAGAAGCAGATCGCCGAGCTGGCCAAGCAGTTGATCATGCAGGGGTTGCCCCCGGCAGGGATCATCTGTTTTGGAATCAGCAAGACAGGGGTAGACTCGCACCTGGTATACATCGAGCCAACTGACAGGATCAGCACTGCGGCAGACATTGCCGCCATGTGCGGAATCTTTTCAAAGGCAGAAGTATTCGGGTTTCTTCTCGGAGATCATAACTACGCGTCGTTTTTCTCGAGCATGGAAAACGGCGTCATGATCTCTGTCTGGGACAAAGGCTTCAAGACAGACAAGTATTCCGATATCACCTACAAGAGTTTTTGCGATGCCATCTTTGATGAGGATGGCAAAGTGAGAGGCTCGGATTCGACCACACTTCTACTTCTTTCTCGTCAGGGCGAACGCATTCTGTGCGCAAACCTCAATGGCGGCATGGATCAGATCACAGAGATCATGTCTCCGGTCAACCTCGGATTCCCGACCTTTGGCGTGGTTGCTCGCAAGATCATTCTCACAGCGCAGATGGACAACAATCAGGTCTACGCAATCAGCGTGAACAAGATCATCCAGACTATCAAAACAGGTGATCTCCCAAGATGGGAAGTGCGGTCACTTCTCGTCGACCAAGTCGAGGACATTTCTTTGCCCGTTGACGAGTCTGGTACAACAGTGGTCATCACTGCTGTAAAATACGGCAGACGACTTCTTTTTCCGGCCGTTGTTTTGCCAGATTTGACAAATGGTCTTCGGATCACTCTGTGCATCGGTCATTCTGTGACCGAGATCCAGAGGACTGATCCTGCCCCACAGCGCATCGATGTCGCGGCCAATTTCGTGGTTGCCAGACAGAACAACGGCGGGCCCAATCGTCTGCACATTACGACGATTGAAAAGTATGCGACAGGAAACGCTTCGTTCATCGCAATGATCGATCGCGCAACCTCTGGCGACTTTTCAAGAGCAATAGCCTAGTCGTGATCGCAGTCTGACGTTCTCACTTGCCGCCCTTGGATTTATTCAGGGCGGTTTTTTATTTTCAAGAAAAAGCTCCCGAGGTTGGGGAGCAGGTGTCGGTTCACAGCCAACCGACAAATAGCAATGCGGCGATCACTGCGAAGTGGCACAACTGGTCAGCCCAAATGGTCTTTATCACCTTCATGCGTGCCGAGAGCGTATCTATCAGCACATGTGTTGCGAAGATGACAAGTGCGAACAAGACGCTTGGGACCAGTGGTGTGCGACCGTCAAGCAGTGCGAGCAAGGCCGCGAACGGAGCTGTGTATGTCGCGCTGTGGTAGATCAGTACTTCGACGTTTTTTCCTTTCTCCATTGCCATCCACGCACTCTGAAAAGCGAAGTCCCCGATGAAGTGCGCGCACAAGTACAGGATCGAAAGGTTGAACAGGGTCAGAGCGATCATGACACACCTCCTTCTTCTGTTGTCTAATGAGAGAGTAATTCATAGTGAAAATATTCCAATAGAATGTGTCCTATTTTTCGACAACACTTCCTCTTTTAAAAAAAACGATCTATTGTGATTATATATGCGTATGAAATATCCGCCGGATCTCATAAAGGGACTTGGCGCGTACGGACTTGACGAAAAAGAAGTCAAAGTATATTTGGCTGGACTTGAACTTGGATCTTCAACGGTTCTTGGTCTTTCAAGACGGACAGAATTGCCACGCACGACTTTATATCCAATTTTGGATAGATTGGTTCGACACGAAGTTTTTCGTTTAGGCAAAGAGAAAAAAACAACAGTTTATATTGCGGAACCTCCTGACACTCTTGAAATGGTGATGAGAGAACGAGGAAAATTATTTTCAAAAACAATGCCTTTGCTTCAAATGTTAAAAGATACAGTTGAAGAAGGGCCAGGGATTACAATTTATGAAGGCACTGACGGATTCAAACGAATGTGGAAACAACTCTTTCAATCTGGGGTAAAAGAATATCGGTTAATTACAACAGGGGTTGGACTTCTTGATTATGTAAAAGAGCGTTACATTGTTAAACGCATTATCGCAGAAAGAATTAAACGCGGAATTAAGAGCCGTCAGCTTATTCCTGTTTGTCGTGATGCAAAAAAGATTGTTGAAAAAGATAAAGAAGAATTGCGCGAATCACGTTTTCTTCCAGAAGGTACTGTTCTTCCTGCTACCATTATTACTTTTGCAGGAAATATTGCTTTCATAACAACACGAAAAGAAAATACAATGATTATTTTGGCATCTGGAGACATTGCTCGTAGTTACGAAACTCTGTTTGACTTGATTTGGGACAGGGCGGAAAGACCATGTTAAACTGTGGCCATGTCCAAATCTTCCAAAACGTTTTTGGTTCTTGATGGCAATGCCCTTCTTCATCGGGCGTGGCATGCTATACCACCGCTTACAACAAAAGACGGTTTGGTTGTGAATGCCGCGTATGGTTTTTCAATGGTTTTGGAAAAAATGCGTGAGCGATTCAAACCAGACTACATGGCAGTTGCATGGGATTTGCCTGGCAAAACATTTAGGCATGAAAAATACGAGGCCTATAAAGCAACACGCAAAAAAAAGGAACAAGAACTTTACGATCAAATTCCGATCATTCAAGACATTTTGAAGACTTTTCACATTCCGTCGCTTTCGGCTGTTGGTTTTGAAGCTGATGATATTATTGGAACTCTTGCCAGCGCTGCAGAGAAAATAAATCTTGAAACTTTGATTGTTACTGGGGACTTGGATTCACTTCAACTTGTAAACCCTCACATAAAGGTCGTTTTTTTTCAAAAAGGAATTTCAGAAACAAAAATTTACGATGAAAAAGCTGTTGAAGAACGTTACAATTTGAAGCCAGAACAGATGATTGATTACAAAGCGCTCCGTGGCGATCCGTCTGATAATTTACCTGGCGTTGTCGGGATTGGTGAGAAAACAGCGACTGAATTGCTCAAAGCGTACAAAACAATTGTTGGAATTTTTTCTGCTCTTGAAAGCGGGGAGATTGAAGAGAAAATTGCAAAAAAATTGCGCGGAAAAGAACAACAAGCAAAAGAAATGAGAGAATTGGTTTCTGTTGTTTGTGATGTAAAAACAGATTTTAGTTTTTCTTCAGCGCAAACAAAAGAGCCTGATTGGGATGCTGTTCGTGAGATTTATCGGCGTTTGGAGTTTAGGACTTTACTAAAGAAACATGGAGAGGAACAACAGAAGGAACAGCAGGGTGGGCAGCAGAAAAAACAGCAGGGAGGGAAAATACTAATTTTGCGCGATGAAACAGAGATCAAAAAAGTTTTGGGTGAAATGAATGGGCACATCGGTGTTTTGATCGCAGAACAGCAAGCTGATCTTTTTGGATCAACTCAAGCCGCGATCGCTGTGTCTGATGGAAATACAACAATCGTTGTTCCGAATCCAGCACAAAAACATTTTATCGAAATTAAAAAAGTCGTTGAAAATTCTTTTGTTATTACACACGATCTAAAACATCTGATGCATCAGACAGGTTGGGTCATTTCACAGTCGTTTGACACCATGATTGCTACATATCTTTTGAATTCTGGTTCGCGCGCGCAAGGTTTATCTGATGATTTACCAAATTCGTATGCAACACAAAAAGATTATGAACGTCTTGGGCGATTTGTTGCAACGTTTTCAAAACTTGCAGAACAATTAGGACAAAAATTAAAGAGTATAGATGTTTTTCAAATTTTTGAAGAAATGGAAATGCCGCTTCTTCCTATTTTACACAAAATGGAAACCGCGGGGATATTACTTGATATAGGCGCGCTTGAGATATTTGCTAAAAATTTGGAAAAGCGATTAGTAGAGCTTGAGAAAAAAATTCACTCACTCGCGGAGGTTGATTTTAATGTTCAATCCCCTCTTCAACTTGCGGAAATTTTGTTTGAGAAGTTGAGATTACCGACAAAAGGAATCAAAAAAACAAAATCTGGATATTCAACAGCCGCATCTGAACTTGAAAAGCTTTGGGATACTCACGAGATTATTCCACTTATCAGTGAACATCGTGAACTTGCGAAATTACAATCAACGTATGTTGAAGCTCTTCCAAAATTGGTTGATAAAGAGGGCAGAGTTCACACAACTTACAATCAAACTGTAACTGCGACGGGCCGTTTATCGTCTTCTGAACCGAATTTGCAAAACATTCCGATCAAAACAGAACTTGGACGTGAAATTCGTCGAGCGTTTATAGCTCCGAAAGGAAAAGTTTTGATCGCGGCTGATTATTCGCAGATCGAACTTCGACTCGCGGCAATTATTGCCAAAGATAAGCCGTTCATTGAAGCGTTCAAGCAAGGCGCTGACATTCACACACGAACAGCCTCGGAAGTTTGGGAAATTGACGAGGCTCAAGTCACAAAAGAACAGCGTCGAGCCGCCAAAGCAATCAATTTCGGAATTCTTTACGGCATGGGGCCTCATTCACTCTCACGATCAACCAATTTGTCGTTTTCAGAAGCCAAAATTTTTATTGATCGTTATTTTGAAATTCATCACGCGATTCAGACGTATCTTGATGAAACAAAAACCAAAGCTCATGCTGATGGATTTGTCGAAACAATGTTTGGCCGCCGTCGCTATTTTCCAGAAATCAATTCCGGAGTTCCAATGCTTGTTGCCGCGGCCGAAAGAATGGCTATCAATATGCCAATTCAAGGAACAGCGGCTGATATTATGAAAAAAGCAATGCTTGCAGTGGACGGATGGCTCAAACAGAGTAAGTTGCCAGCAATAATGCTTATGCAAGTTCACGATGAATTGGTTTTTGAAGCTGAACGCGATGTTGCGGATCAAGTTGCGCGTGGTGTAAAAGAAATGATGGAAAGCGTTGCTTCATTTGAAGTCCAGCTTGTTGTAGAAATTGAAGTAGGTCCAAATTGGGGAGAGATGAAATAATATGCTCATCCTTGTTTACGGCGAAGACGCGTTTCGCGTTGCGGAAAAAGTTCGACAACTGAAAGACGCGTTTCAAAAAAAATACGATCCAACCGGATACAATACGGTTGATTTTCCGCCTGATGATTCACACAAGCTTGAAGCATCAGAAGTTTTACAATCAATGTGCTCTTTTCCGTTCCTAGGTTCACGTCGAATGGTGCTTGTCAATGGGTTATTTTCTTTTTTGAAAAAAGCAGATGAAAAAATTTGGCTTGAAGGTTTTGGTCGAATGCCAGATTCGAGCATTGTTATTCTTTGGGAAGTTATTGAAAAAGCCAATGTTGAAAAAAAGTCGTGGGTTAAAGAACTTTCTAAAACTGCTGAAGTTCATTCGTATCCATTCCCTGTGCTTTCTGGTATTGCACTGACAAAATGGATTTCAGATCGTGTGAAAACATTTAGTGGATCGATCGAACCGACTGCTCTTTCAGCGATTATTGAAAGAGTTGGAAGTGACTTGTGGCAAATGTCACATGAGATTGAAAAGTTGATTGCATTCAGTCACGGCAAGGCTATCACAAAAGAAATGGTTGATGATTTAGTGCACGCAACATTTGAAGGAAAGATTTTTGAGCTCATGGATTCGATTTCTAAAAAACAAACATCGCGCGCGATTCGTTTGCTTGAAGAAGAACGTTCTGCTGGCTCGGACGATCATTATCTTCTGACTATGCTTGGACGACAGGTTCGGATTTTGCTTGGAGCTCGCGCACTGCTTGATCAAGATTCGCGAGTTTCAAAACAAAAAGTTGCTGAAGAGCTCGATGTTCATCCATTTGTCGCGCAAAAATCTTTGGAGCAAGCGCGATTATTTTCATTTGATGATTTGAGAAAAGCTCACGATCTTTTATTTGAATATGATTTGAAAATAAAAACCGGCAGGATTTCTGCCGATCTTGCAACTGATCTTGTTACAGACCATTTGCTTACGAAATTTTGAGCGCGTTTACTTTTTGCATCATCCGTGACTTTAATCGAGCCACGGTGTTTTTTTTGAAAATCTTTTTTGATTGCGCTTTATCAAGCTTTTTTCCGATTAGTTTGATGACCTCTTTTGCCTCGTCGATTTTCTTTCCAGTAACAGCTTTACGAAGTTTTACACGCAAAGAGTGGATCTCGGCTTTTATTGTCTGATTGAGCTTTTCGTGTTTCACGCTTTGTCTAAGCGCTTTTTTAGCGTTTTGTAGGATAGGCATAAGTTAGAAGCTAGAAGAAAGAAGCAGGAATTTTAGATATATTTAACAGAACGGCGTTAGTTTACCTGAAGCTAAAAAACAGTCAAGTTGAGAGGCGGTCGTTCGCATCCTCTGTTCTTGACCGCCGCCGTGGGTCGAAGAGAATGATCAGCGTCGGAGTCGTTTGTACATGTCTCCGGGCCAGCGGACTCCTCGCCGCTGTTCCCTCCGACATGATACAAACGACTCCTTGTGAATCAGTGTGTGAAAATCGGCTGCGGATGTCTGCGAACAGAGGATGCAAACGACCACATTAAGTCAGGTTGGAAAAAAATCCGCACAACACGATGGTTATGCGGGAGAAGCGGGCTTGGGCTTACGAGCTTTTTGATCGTTAAAAAAGAAAGAGGACACTAAAAGAGCAATGAAGCATGTCGTTCCAAAAAGGAAACCAACTGGAAGGAACCAGATATGGTTGCTGAGACTAAGTGGTAGCAATATGCCGAGGAATTCTGTGAATGTGAGTGGTATGACACATGCTGGCATGAGTCTGGATTCATCTATCGCGTGCGCAAAACAGACTCCAAGCGCTAAGCAAACGACGAAAGCTGCTATGGGTGTGGCAAACGCGAAAAATACCGCAGCAAATGCGACTAAAAAAGCCGTCATGATGTAGAGAGCGAACTTCGACTTTGTGATCGCCGCAAGCAAAGCAGAAATTGCGACGATTACGAACATTGTGACAAGTATTAACACTGCTGACAGGTCACTGATATTCAGTGTAACTGTCATTTCGGATAGGCAAAGAGCAATACTCACTGCAGCTGCCTGCCAACCCGCCAGCGCTTTTATACTGTCCATTCCAAGCCTTCCTTTACTTTATCTTTTTTTGCCACCTTGGCAAATTGATTTAACATCACAACATCAAGAATGTCAATCAGATTGCTCAACCACTTCAATATCGCTTTCCGGGCCAATTTCAATTAAATCAAGCTGTTTCCCTGCTGTGCCTTCTGTGATTCTAAATATATCTTTGTCGATCTTTTTGAGTTCACTTGAAGAGCTAGTGAACGCTCGAACTGTTGTTTCAAGATGTTTCCCAACACGATTATGATGTTCCTCATACGCTTTCATGTGGCGCATGAGAAGTTCAGCGTGTTTTTGAATTTCTTTTACTGATTCCTCAATTTGAAGCGCTTTGAGACCAAGCATAACTGTTTGTAAATATGCAAAAAACGAGGTTGGAGAAACAATCATCACACCTTTTTCAAAAGCGTATTCGATTAAGTTTCTGGAGTTCACTTTTACAGCACCAATATCTGCGTTTATAAGATTATGATAAACGCCTTCTGCTGGAACAAACATAAAAGCAAAGTTGGTAGTCCCCTTTTCAGGTTGAATATATCGTGATGTTTCATCAATTCTAAGTTTAACATCAGACTTAAATTGCTTTTCAAGTTCATCTCGTCTGATCGGATCTGTTTCTTGCACAATTCTGTTGTAGTTTTCTAACGAAAATTTTGCGTCAATAGGTATCAACATTTCTTTAACAAAAATTACAGCGTCTGGAATGAGTTTTTGTCCGGTTGTTTCATCAATTCCAAGTTGATACTGCATTTTGTACTGGCCTGAAGTTAAAACTTGTCCCAACAGAGTCTCTAGCCAGTATTCACCAAGGATTCCCCGCTGTTTTGGATTTTTAAGAATATTTTCAAGACTTTTCAGCTGGTCTGAATAGTTGAGGATTTGTTTGTTTGTGCTGTCTAAAGTAAACAAACGCTCGTTTACATCTTTAAACATGTTCGCTGTTTCATGAAAGTGTTTTTGAAGAGTTGATGAGGAATCTGTCATGTTTTGAACCAGACGACTGTGCATTGTGTCTAGTTTCTCGTGAACTTCTCGGCGTTGAGTGTTTGTGGTTTCCTGGATTTCACGTCTTAAATCATTGAAAAGATTGTAAATTTTTTCTCCAGAGTCACTTATTGGCCCATTCCGTTTTGCAACAAGAAAAAATATAGCGATTACAAGAATTATTACGATAAAAATTAGAAGCAATTCGATTGTCATATTTGCGTGTTAAAAGCTTTGACGAAAGTTATTTTTCTACGTATGATGCTCGCGTTCAAGAGCAGTATAGCACAGTACTAGAAATGCATTTTACGACACATAACTTGTTAAGTCCCCGTAGCTCAACTGGACAGAGCAGCTGCGTCCTAAGCAGTTGATGGAGGTTCAAGTCCCTCCGGGGACACCAATGTCTTTCTTGTTCTCGTTTCACGTGAAACAAAATTCGGGGACAGTTAGCTCGGAGCTAACTGTCTCGATATGAAATGACCACCGCAGTGGTTCGTCACTTTATCAAAAATATCTATATGAAACTTTGTTTCTCATGGACATTTTAATCGAAGGATCTGCGTAGTGGTTTCCATTTCGCTCGCTCGGGGGCCGTTAGCTCAGTTGGTAGAGCGTCGCATTCGCATTGCGAAGGTCTGGGGTTCGAATCCCCAACGGTCCACCATACAAAATATCCGAAAAATTTCGGATATTTTGTATTTGAGACCGTTAGCACGCCACCTGCGTGGCATGCGTGGGGATTCGAAAGGCGCGTTCGAAATATGAATTTTATCAAGTTTTAAACGAACATGGCATCCAAGAAGGAATAAGCTATTCCTCGAAGAACGTGCGAGCGATAGGAGAGGAGAATTTCAAAAAAGGTGGAATTCTGTAAATATCAGCTCGATCGTCGGGAATTAAAGGGATAAAATACAAAATTCTTAAATTTTTTTTGGGATTCATCTTTGTCCTTAAGACAGGTGCATGAAATAACGATTATGTGAATTTCACAGAACGGGATAATTCATAGGATGAACACTTAAATTGTTCATTTTTTCAAAAAAAGACCAAAATCGGTCTTTTTTGTTTACACTAGTGTATACAAACACACCAAAACTGTGGATGATTTCCAACTTTTGAAATGACTGGAGGTAAAATGGCACTTATCCACAGTTTTTCTCCTCTCATTTTCTTTTTTCTTTGCTAAATTTAGCAGAATAACATGTTGACTACTTTTTGTATTCATGGTATACTGTTTTTGTAAAGGAAATGTATGTTCAATCGAACCGTCACCTTTGCGCTTGTGGGGTTTTTTGTATGGGCGAGCTTTGCTTCTGCCGGAATGACCTCCACGAACTATGAAATACGGTGGGACACAATCTCAACCGGTGGTTCTGACACTTCAAGCTCTGCATCGTATTCTCTTCGCGACAGTTCGTTGATCGGTCCTGGAGGTTCTGCAAGCAGTTCCTCTTACCAGGTTTCAAATGGGTATCGTGCTGGGATTTTCGATCAAATCATTTCTTTCGATCTTTACATCCAAAATTCAAACAATGAGCGAGCCATAACATCAATTTCTGGAACAACTGTTTCAATGTCATCTACGACCGGACTTGCCGCAAACGACTATGTTGCCGTAGTGCAAGACCTTGGAGCGAGCCAAGTTGTGGGAATTGGAAAAATTTCATCCGTTGGCGTCGGGAGTATTGTTTTAGATAGTCTCGCTGTTGGAGCAAGCTCTCCTGCTATTGATGGAACAAATGACCATCTTTATCAGCTCAATGGTTCAAGTCTAACCCTTGAAACAATTAGTTCAACCACTGTTGGAACTGGAATTATCGGATTTGAAGTGACTATTGATAATGATAACGGTTACAGTATTCAGATTTTAGAAAACACAAATTTACAAAGTGGGGCTACAGCAATTAGCGACGTTGCAGATGGGACTGTTACAGTGTCTGCTGAAGAATATGGCGCAAGATCGTCCGACACAACAGTTGCAACAAGTACTTTTGATACGGCTGATACAGCAATTACATCGAGCGCTCAAGATATTGTTACAAAAAGTACGTTTGGATTTGATGATCGATCCTTTCTTGTTCTAAAAGCAGGAGTTGCAACAAATACGCCGTCACTGATCTATAGCAATACAACAACGTTTATTGCGGCTGGAAATTATTGATATGAAATTTCGACTTCTAATAAGTTCAATCGTTATTGCATTGATCCCGATCTCTGTCGGAGCCGCGTCTATTGTTCCATCAGTTATGGAAATTAGTGGCTCTCGTGGACAGGTTCTTCACGAAACATTCACCGTGATCAATACAAGAGAGATGGAGCAGACGTACTATCTTGGAGTTTTAAAGTTTGAACCGCAAGAAAACGGGGAAGGGCCGAAGTTCATTCCATTTAAAGAGGATCATTCTGGACTTGCGCAGTGGATTCAACTTTCCTCTGCAGAAGTAATAATTCCAGCAAATACAAAAGGTGAAATACCGTTTGATATTTCTATTCCATCTGATGTTTTGTCGGGTGGATATTATGCCGCGCTCACTGTTTCGCAATCACCTTCTGATCTTGTTGCAGATAACGGAGCTATGGTTGAAGCAAAAACCGCGGCTCTCATCTTGCTTACTGTTCAAGGGCAAACAACAGAAAAACTCTCACTTTTGGAATTTGGAAAAGACTCGGCAGGATTGTATAGCGGAATTGATGGAAAATATGATTTCCGAGTGCAAAATCAAGGAAACGTTCATGTTGCTCCAGCTGGAACAATTCAAGTGAAAGATATTTTTGGGAGAATTGTTGCAAAGCTAGATGCAAACCCCTCATCAGGACGAGTTTTACCGAACTCAACTAGAATTTACGTTGTTGGATCAGAGGAAACTAAGAATTATTATCAAAGCGCCAAAGATCAGATGAGAGTGTTGGCTTTTGGCCCGATGACTGCCGAATTGCTGTTGAAATACGGTCAGTCTGAACAAACGATTACATCAAGTGTTTCATTCTGGTACTTGCCATGGCAGATTATGTCACTAGATGTTCTCCTTATATTAGTGATCCTGTTTATTTATTCATTAGTTCGTCGCAGTAAACGTAATAAATAAGTGTGTGCAAAATCTTGTTCGCAAAATCTGGAGCATCGCAACCGTTTCCGTTGTTCTAATGGCAACGATTTTGGTGTCTTCAGTAAACGCCGCGACTGTCACAAGTGCGAATGATTATCCGACAACGCTTCAATCAAGTCAAAGCGCGAACCACCAAGTGCTCTTTACAACTTCATCTGGTGTAGCAGAAGGACAAACAATCACTCTTTCATTTTCTACATCATTCAACACTGCTTCAATCATTGAAGATGATGTCGATGTTGCAGATGACGGAACTGATCTTACAACTGCAGTCAACTGCGCTGGAACAGAAAAAGCTTCCGTTGTCATTGCAGGTGATGTTCTTACAATCACAATTTGTGCCGGAGATGGCGGCGCGATTGCCGCGTCTAGTCAGGTTGCAATAGAGATCGGCACAAACGCGACAAGTTCTGGAACAGGAGCAAATCGTATAACCAACCCATCAAGTGTTGGAACATACTTTGTGACAATTGGAGGAACTTTTGGAGATTTCGGATCAATTGCTCTTCCAATAAGTTCGCAAGATCAAGTCACTATTACTGCTAGTGTCTCAAACCAAGGCGGTGGCGGCGGAAATAATGGAGGTGGCGGCGGTTCTCAAGGAGACTCTACTTCTCCTATTATCAGCAACATTGTTGTTTCACAAGTGACAGCAACATCTGCTGCTATAAGTTGGACAACTGACGAATCGTCCGACAGCGCGATTGATTATGGTTTGACTCAATCCTTTGAAGCAGGAACAACTTCTGACTCTTCTTACGTTGTGAATCATTCGCTTGGACTTGGAGGTTTGCAAGAAGGGAAGACTTACTACTTTCGCATTCGATCAAAGGACATAAGTTCAAATCAAGCAACGTCTTCCACACAATCGTTTACAACTCTTGATCAAACTGCGCCAACGATTTCAAATATAAGCGTTGTTGACATCACTCAATCAAGCGCGCGAGTTACGTGGAATACAAATGAGGCTTCAACAAGTATTGTCGAATATGGACTTAATGAAAGTTATGGTTCATCTAAAAGTAACAGTTCGCTTGTCACAGATCACAGTGTTATTTTGATCGGTCTTCAATCTGGGAAACAATATCACTTCCGCGTTCAATCAGTTGATAGTTCAAGCAACACAGCGCTGTCAGGTGATAATACGTTTACGACTTCACAGGATTTCGCGCCAGCAAATGTTTCAGGACTGACAATTACAGATGGAAATAAATCGTTGTCGCTTTCATGGACAAATCCAAATGATACTGACTTGGCTGGAATAAAAGTTATCGAGTGTCAGGACGAATACCCAACTGGGCCGAGCGATTCATCATGCACGCAAGTTCTAAATTCACTTGCAACAAGTCTTCTACGCACCAATCTTACAAACGGACTCACATATTATTATGGAGTGTTCTCTTATGATGCTGCAGGGCAATTCGCTTCTGGAGCGGTTGGATCAGGTACACCAACCGCTTCGGAAGAAGAGGTGCCACCTGTAGTTCCAGAGCCCGAGCCCGAGTCAAAACCCGAGCCCGAGCCTGAACCAGGCGCTGAGCCACTGCCAGAAGTGCCTCCGGAGGAACCGATTGAGGTTCCATCTGGAGAGCCGGTAGGAAGCTCGCCAACTTTTCTTGGTGCTGTCAAAGCAGCACTTGAAATTGAGGACGTGATAATTGTTGTAGCAAATGGCAGCATCACCCTTTCTTTGGGTGAGAAAGGGGCGTTCGATGTTTTGCCAAGCACACAAATCCGTCTGCAAATTTCAGAAGATGAACTTTCCGATAATGTAGAGGTCCTGCAGGCTTCTATTGGGTCGGATATGTACCTACTTCGCCTTGAAGATGAGCAAGGTGGAGACGCTCTTTACATGGCGGACATAATAACGCCTGCGCTTCCGCAACTTTATAAGCTAGAGATTGCGGTTGAATATGCAGATGGGACAAACGAAAGTGTTTCTTCCCTCTTGAATGTGTTGCCATGGGGCATCACAACACAAGACATCGATGGTGAAGAAGCTAAAGTTGAAGGAGTTAGTCTGACTCTTTCACAACTCGTTGATGGAAAGATGGTTGTATGGGATGGGTCACCATACAGTCAATACAATCCAACAACAACAGATTCAGACGGAACATACGGGTGGTATGTTCTTGATGGATCATATCGTTTAAAAACATCAGCAGTGGGTTTTAAGTCGTATTCTGGTGAAACATTTGTTGTTGATAATAACATTGTTAACAAAAAAATTGTTTTAACAGCAGTTCCAAAACCAGAAACGGAAAAATTGTCCGTGCAAATTCAAAACGTATTTCAAACGCCTGTAGCAGAGACAGTGCAACAAGCGCTTGATTCAGTCCGAGATAATCGTGTTGCTCAAAAAGCAACAAGTATTGCCACGCCAGTGCTAGCTGTCACAGCCGGTGCCAGCTTGCTCATCATGACAGTGGCATTCGATTTCCTTCCGTTCCTTCAATACCTTTTTACCGCGCCTGTCCTACTTTTTTGGAGGCGCAAACGTAAAGGATTTGGCACTGTCTATCATGCCTTTTCCAGAACTCCGGTTGATTTGGCTGTGGTTCGTCTTTTCCTTGTTGAGGATAAGACAAATCCTAGCCTAGGGCGGCTTGTGAAAAGTCGCGTGACTGACAAACAAGGACGATTTTTCTTCTTGGTTCAACCAGGAACATATCGTCTGACAGTCACAAAAGCCGGATTCCGATTTCCATCGGAATACTTAAATGGGGTGAAGGATGACGGCATATTCCTGGACGTCTACCACGGTGAGTTCATCGAGGTGACAGAAAAGGATGCTGTAATCACTCCTAATGTTCCACTTGATCCGGCTCAAGTGACAGAAGTTGGAAAACCGAAACGTGTGGTTTGGCAAGGGCGGTTGCGCTTGCTACAACATTTCATCGCTATAAGTGGTGTGATTGTTTCGGTGGCTGTCGTTATCATCAGGCCGACCGTGCTTGCGGCCGTGATGGTTTTCGTGCAGATCCTGGTTTATCTGCTTGCGCGACGACTTGCCAAACCACGTAAACCTAAGAGTTGGGGAATTGTGTACGACATAGAAACAAAACGTCCTCTTTCAAATGTTGTCGCTAGAATTTTTGAACCTAGATACAACAAGCTTCTCGATACACAGATGACAGACAGTAAGGGACGTTACTCGTTCATGCTTGGACCGAGTGAATACTTTGCCGTGTTTGAAAAAGAAGGATACAGATCAACACAAGTGCGACCAATTGATTTACGCAACGAAGAAGGATCACAAGACTTTGCTGTTGATGTAGAGATGCATCCGCATTCATCTATTGGAACAGAAACATATGAATCTGAGACTTAAAAATAATCGGATTAGCATCATAACCATCGTCTCCATACTTGCGATGGTTATGAGCTGGGTTGTGCTTCCAGCACAGGCCGCTAGTCCACCAAACATTCTTACCTATCAAGGACGCGTTTTGGATGCAAACGCAGTTCCTGTTTCGAGTTCATCGGTTTCGATGAAGTTTTTCTTGTATTCATCATTGGCTGGTGGAACATGTGTTTGGTCAAACTCATCTGCGACATGTGACAGCAATACTCCTGCTTCAACAACAGCGCGAACAGTAACTCTCACAAGTGGCTTGTTTACAGAAAATCTCGGCGATACGTCAATCGCGTCTCCTTATGCCGCGATTGCTGATTCAACTTTTGCGGATAACGCAGGAATCTATCTTGAGGTAATAATTGCTGGTGAAACACTTACTCCACGCAAACAGTTAGTAGCGGCACCGTACGCTTTAAATGCTGATACACTTGATGGAATTGATTTATCGGTAATTCAACTTTGGGAAGTTGGCACAAATGGTTCTTATGAAGATGATGCGGCGGCAATTGTGGGAGCCGATGCAGCGTTTTCATACGGCTCTGGTGGTGCAGGAGATTTACGTATAGCTGATGAGATTGAAGTAATGGGCGATGGATTTATTGATAATGATTTGGTTGTTGGCGCTTCGACATCTTCAACTGAAACTATCGCGAATGTCGCGTTTTCTTTGAGTGGAAATGATTTGTTTGTTGCAAGCGATGCAGGAGTTGAGGGGAATTTATATATTGATGGCGCGATTGATCTTGTTGGAACAGCGACTGTTGGAGATCTCGCTTGTACAGACTGTCTCGACTTCGCAGAACTTTCTGACACTCTTGCGCTTGATGCTAGTACTTCAATAACTCAAGATGGAGCAGAAGCGTTTACAATCACAAATAGTGGAACAGGTGATACAGTTGTTAACCTTTCAAGTACTGGTGACTTTATCGTTCAGGATAACGGTGTTGCCGCGTTTACATTAAACGATTCCGGAAACGGAACCTTTGCTGGTGACCTTGCAGTTAATGGTGGTGATCTAACTTCAACTGCAACAACTTGGAACATTGATGTTGGAAACACTGGTTCTGTTGTTTTTAGAGATGGAACAAACACTCTCTTTAGTATCGCTGATGCAGGAACAACAGGAAATGTATCTATTACTGGGACACTCGGTGTGACAGGGAATTCAACACTAACTGGTGATCTTGCTGTAAACGGAGATGATATTACTTCAGACGGAAATCTAACTATATCTGCAACTGGATACACACGAGTCGGTGACACCGGAGTTCCCGACTCCGCAACAGTAGATGATTCTCTTTATGTTGAAGGCGCATTTGAAGTTGAT
>JAGVFR010000017.1 GCA_020057555.1 bacterium
AAAAGCTCTGGATTTACGGTTTGCAAAATAAGCGACACTGAAATCAATAACAACAAACCGATAATTCCATTTTTAATTCTATCTTTCGCTTTTGTAACACTGGTCGCTCCCCCAGCTGACAAAACCCACTCCAAACCGCCAATCATAATAAAGATAACAGCAATCACAGCTGCGGCTCCAAGCATCCAACTGTACGCAACACTCACATAAGTTCCTAAATCTTCAACAGTTTCCATTGCTCCAATTTTTACATTCAATTTAGCTTTAACAGCTTGGGATTCAGGAAAACAATTCTTCATGCCGGTCGGACATTCTGGCGGTTGTGTTGCAGACAGTTTACCCTTGACTTTCGCGCAATCAGCCGCTGTAAAACAAAGCGCGTTATTGCCGGGAAATTCTTTTGTAGTTGCCGCGCACGAAAGAAAATCCGAACCGTTTTTTTCACACAACGACTGACATTTATCAAGTGTGACTTTTGATTCTGAAATCTGAACCGCACCGCTTTTCGTCGCGCAAAAACACGCGCAAGTCGTTTCAGCTTGAACAGCAAACGGAGACAAAAACAAAACCATCATTGCAAAAAGCGGAAGAAATTTTTTAAGCGGTGTCTTCATACTCCGATCAACTTCTCAAATATATCTCTCGGAATCGCCCCTTGAATCTTTGATCCATTTATGAAAAACGTCGGTGTCCCACGAACGCCAGCTTGAAGCCCATCTTGATAATCCTTTTCAACTTCATCTTTATACGTTCCGGAATCCAAACACGAACGGAAAAATGAAGTGTTTAAATTCAATTCAGCGGCAAATTGATACAATCGTTCTTGCGACAAATCCGATTGATTCTGAAATAGCTTGTCATGATATTCCCAAAACTTTCCTTGATCAGAAGCGCATTCACTCGCTTCTGCCGCTTTTCTCGCAAGAGGATGAATATCGGACAAAGGAAAATCACGATAGATATAATTGATTTTTTTAGGATATTTTAATGCAAGTTCTCTCATTACAAAACTCGCTTCACGCGAATATGAACATTGAAAACCCGCAAACTCAACGATTGTCACTGGCGCATCTTTTCTTCCAAGCGATGCGTCATCATCGGAAACAATGTTGGCTGGTTGATCGGAAAGTGGAATAGCAGATAAACGCAAACTCGACATTGACTTATTGGTGAAATCAAAACTGTCTGGACTGATCTCTCCTGTTTGGATTTGCCTGGCAAGCGACAAAACTCGCCAAACAAAAAAAGAAAGCAAAAAAATGATTGTCAATGTTACAACTGTGGCAACCCAATTCCGCTTTTTATGAAGTTCGAAATCTGATAACATATCAAAAGTATATCATGGAAATGGCAGAAAAGGCAGAAATTGCAGAAAAGGAAAAACAAAAAAGTATGAAAAAAGAAATTGAAATAGAAGAAACACGAACAAAACGGCGAGAGAAAAAACTTCGGCCAAAAATGAAAATGTCTGGAAAAGGAATGAAACGAAAGCTCACCCGTTGACGTATCTTCGCTGATTTGTTAGTATTTGGACGATATGAATCTTCAATCAATTCTAAACATCACGCAAATCGTATTGGCTGTTTTGCTTTCTGCCGCAATTTTAATGCAAGCGCGCGGAACTGGAATTGGCGCCGCTTTTGGTGGAGGTGGAAATGTATACCGCACAAAACGCGGAGTAGAAAAAAAACTCTTTCAACTTACAATCCTTCTTGCAATTCTATTTTTTGGTGTGGCTCTCGCAAACGCTTTAGTGTAACTATCTGTTCCCTTTCATAAAACGATCTTCTTTTAATACATCAAAAGACCTGACAATGCGTCAGGTACTTTGTGTATCTAAAACTCGTCGTTTCCCAAGTTTTAGACAATGGAAACAACTTTCGAATGTCCTTTCAAAAACAGAAAAACAAGTAGTTCAAACAGCCTTTCTTCTTATTGTGGTTTCAATTGCTTCAATTGTTAGTTTATATTTATTTATCAATCGAGTTGAAATACCAACTCAAGGAGGTGAATATACCGAAGCTCTTGTTGGAGAACCACAATTGATAAATCCTCTTTACGCGACTTCAAACGATGTTGACAAAGATCTTGTCACACTTATTTATTCAGGTCTCATAAAATGGAAACCAGAGGAAGGACTGGTTCCGGATTTGGCAGAATCAATAAACATAAATGAGGAAGGAACAGTTATCACAGCAACGATTCGTGAAAACGCGCGATTCCACAATGGTGATCCAATTTTGGCTCGTGACATTCTTTTCACAATCAATGCAATTCAAAACCCGGCATATCGAAGTCCGCTCTATGGATCATTCAAAGGCGTGTCTGTTGTTCAAGAAGGAGATCGCGTTGTTTCGTTTGTGATTGAAAAACCTTCAGCAGTATTCTTACAAAATTTAACTGTTGGAATTTTGCCTTCTGGATTGTGGGCCGATGTTTTACCTCAAAACGCTCCACTCGCGGCTCTAAACTTGCAACCAGTTGGAAGCGGCCCTTTCCAATTTGTGGAATTCACAAAAGATAAAAAAGGATCAATCAGATCTTACACACTCAAACCCTTCAAAGATTGGTATCAATCACCTGCTTTCATAGATAGGTTGACTTTTCAATTTTATCCTGACCAAAAAAGCGTGCTCGATGCTCTTGAAAACAAATATGTCAAAGGTGTAAGTGTTGTTCCGTTTGAAGATAAGGAAAAGACTGGACAAAATCGCGCTGTTGTGCTACACTCCCCTCTTCTTGATCGTGAAGTTGTTTTGTACTTCAACCAAAAAACGAACGAGCAACTGAAAAGAAAGACAGTTCGTGAAGCTATTGCGCTTGCAATCGACAAAACAGAAATCGTAAATAATATTATTCAAGGACAGGGACGTGTTATTAACGGTCCGCTCTTGTCTAGTATGCTTGGGTATAAAGAAGCTGAAACAACACAAGTTATTGATTTGGAAAAAGCGAGAACAATGTTAAAGGAAGTAATGGAAGTAACGGAAGAAGCTGTAAAAAAACCAAACAAGCTCACTCTTACAGTTCCATCGGGAGAAGAATTTTCGCGTGTTGCCAATTACATCAAAACACAACTAGAAGCAATTGAATTGGAAATAGAAATCATCACAATTCCATCTCAAACATTTTTCGACGATGTTATTTCACCGCGTAACTTTGAACTTTTATTAACAACTGTAATGTTTGACGCAACTCAAGATCCATATTTATTCTGGCATTCTTCACAGATTGGAAGTGCTGGACTGAATATCGTTGAATATCAAAACGCTGACGTTGATAAGCTTCTTGAATCAGCGCGTGCAACAATCAAAACAGAAGAAAGACAAACTGCATATCAAACATTTGAGGAAAAAGTAGTCGCTGATCTTCCGGCAATCTTCTTGTATCAATCAAATTATAACTACGCGGTTTCACGCGATATTCAAAACGTGAAACTAGATTCAATTCGCGTTCCATTTGATAGATTCGCGAAAATAAATGAGTGGTATATTAAAACAAAGAAGACGTTTCGGTAGCCTACGGCTTTAGCCGTGGAACTTAAACGGGCGGGTGGCGGAACTGGTATACGCGTACGTCTCAGAAGCGTATGGGGCAACCCTTGGGAGTTCGAGTCTCCCCTCGCCCACCAAGATTTAATTAACGTGCTCTTTTCCGGTTGCACGCAAAACGTACATCTCAAAAAGATCACGTATCGTTTATCATTATTTGTTCTTTACAATTGAAAAATTAGAAGCGAGAAGCATGAAGCAAGAAGTTAGGATAACCACTTTATTCCTCCCTTTACTACTTTGCTACTCTACTACTTTACTACTAACTAAATACTTATGTCCCCAAAACAACCAACAACAACTCGCAACTCTGGCGCGCGCAATCCGCGCGGCCACAGTCGCTTCAAAGGGCGCGTATTTCGCGCAAAGCCATTACAAAGACAACCTCACGTTCACTCACTTAAAGATCCTGGCAGAACATTAAGCGACGAAAATCTTCGCATCATGGTCCTTGGTGGCTGTGAAGAAGTCGGTCGCAACTGCACACTTCTTGAATACAAAAACGACATCATCCTTATTGACATGGGACTTCAATTCCCAGAAGAGGACATGCCTGGAATCGATTACATCATTCCAAACATGACCTATCTCAAAGGAAAAGAAAAAAATGTTCGTGGAGTTATCATAACCCATGGTCACTATGACCACATCGGAGCGATCCCTCACACAGTTCCAAACATTGGAAACCCGCCGATCTATGCTCTTCCAATGTCAGCGGCAATTATCAAACGCAGACAGGAAGATTTTCACACACGAAAACTGGATGTTAAAGTTACAAAAATTGATGACATCCTAAAACTTGGCGCGTTCACAGTTTCTTTCTTCCATATCAATCATAACATTCCAGACTCTGCCGGTATTGTAATTGAAACGCCAGAAGGAGTTGTGTGCCACACTGGCGACTGGAAATTTGATTTCCATCCAGCTGGCGCTGAACACGCGGACTTTCAAAAAATTGCCGCGATCGGCAAAAGCGGTGTCTTGTGTCTTATGGGTGATTCAACAAACTCAAACAGGCCAGGACATCAAGTCAGTGAAAAAGTCATTGGTGATGAACTTGAATACATAAATGAAAAATCGGGTGGACGACTTATTGTCGGAACGTTTGCTTCCCTGCTCTCGCGCGTAAAACAAATTATTGAATCATCAGAAAAACTCGGCAAGAAAGTTGCAATAGATGGATATTCAATGCGCACAAACGTTGAGATCGCAAAAGAACTTGGATTTATCAAATGTTTGCAATCAACGCTTATCAAACCTGAACAGATGGACAGTTATCCTGATAATAAAATCGTCCTCATCTGTACAGGCGCGCAAGGCGAAAAAAATGCAGCGCTTAACCGCATCGCCAACAACGAACACCGCGCAATAAAAATCCGAAAAACAGACACAGTGATCTTTTCAAGTTCTGTTATTCCTGGAAACGAAGCATCGGTTCAACGGCTCATGGACACTCTTTATCGCAAAGGCGCGAAAGTCATCAACTATCAAATGATGGATGTTCACGCTGGAGGTCACGCGAAAAAAGAAGACATCAAACTAATGCTCGCTCTGTTCAAACCAAAGTATTATGTTCCAATTGAAGGCAATCATTTTCTCCTTCGAGAAAATGCCGAAGTAGCGTATTCAATGGGTTGGGACGAAGATCATGTCTTTGTCGTTGATAATGGACAGGTCATGACTTTTTCAAATCAAACTGGAATACTTACAAAAGAAAAAGTTATAACTGATTATGTGTTTGTTGACGGACTTGGAGTCGGGGATGTATCACAAGTTGTTCTTCGTGATCGAAAAGTCTTGGCTGAAGACGGAATGGTCGTTATTATCGTTCAGATCGACAAAAAAACCGGAGCGCTCATTGGCAATCCAGATATCATCAGTCGCGGTTTCATTTTCATGAAAGAGCACCGTGAGCTTATTGAAGAAACACGAAATGAAGTTCGAAAAGCAATGGCAGATAAAGATCCAAAATCAGAAGCAGACCCAAAGTATGTACGCGAACAAATTCGCGACAGGCTTGGAACATTCTTCTTTAAGAAAATTGAACGCAGACCAATGATTCTTCCTGTGATATTGGAAATGTAAGAAAAAATCGTCGCTCCTTCAAGCGGCGATTTTTCATTTGACGCCTTCTTTGTTACTATGACTGCAATATGTCAAAAGTCCTCACAGCTCTTCAACCTTCTGGTATTCTTCATATTGGTAATTATTTTGGAGCAATAGAACCATTTGTGAAACTGCAAGATTCTGGCAACACAAATGTCTTGTTTGTTGTTGATTATCACGCAATAACAGTTCCGCAAGATCCTGAAAAACTTCGAAAAAACATAATGTTCGCGACAGCGACTTATCTTGCCGTTGGTGTTGATCCAAAAAAGACTCTCTTGTTTCAACAATCTCATGTCTCACAACATACAGAACTTGCATGGATTCTAAATTGCATTACTCACATGGGAGAACTAGAACGCATGACGCAATACAAAGACAAAACTCGCGGCAAAGGCGAGGCAGTAACTGTTGGTCTGTTTGATTACCCAGTGCTTATGGCCGCAGACATATTGATGTACGGAACAGAAATTGTCCCAGTCGGTGATGATCAAAAACAACATGTAGAATTGGCGAGAGATCTGGCTGAACGTTTTAACAAACGATTTGGAGAAACATTCGTC
Source organism: bacterium (assembly GCA_020057555.1). Lineage (GTDB taxonomy): Bacteria > Patescibacteriota > Patescibacteriia > UBA9934 > GWF2-40-263 > JACQXU01. The sequence goes on from JAGVFR010000017.1 coordinate 6,221, forward strand.
ATTCCAAAACCGCAAATCAGAAAAGAAGGCGCTCGAATTATGGCACTCGACGATCCAGAAACAAAAATGTCAAAATCAGCAAAGAGTGAAAAAAATTTCATCTCACTTATGGATGATGAAAAAACAGTTGAGAAAAAAATAAAAAGCGCTGTCACTGATTCGCAAGGAACAATAAAGTACGATGAAAAACGAAAAGGTCTTGCAAATCTCATTACTATCTATTCGCTTGTCACAGGGGAAACAAACAAACAGATTGAGGAATCGTATAAAGGAAAAGACTATAAAGAATTTAAGGAAAATCTTACAAAAAAACTTAACGATTTCCTAAAGCCGCTTCAAAACAAAATCAAAATTTATCTGTCAGACGAAACTGAATTGAAAAATATTCTGGATCAGGGCGCAAAAAAGGCACAAACATTGGCTGAACAAAAAATGAAAGATGTGAGAAATAAAATAGGCGTCTATTGACAAATTGGTTTATTTTGATATCATTCATCCGTTCCAGGAATGTCGGGTGATTACGTGTTGAGGTTAAACTCAATCCGAGGAAAGTCCGAACACCACAAACTTCGCAAGATGTTTGTAAAAAGAAAGTCGCTAACAGCGACCAGGCATAAGAATCGGGAGTCGCGGAATTGGAAAAATCCATTCCATGATTCCGGAATCAAAACCTAGGGATTAGTGCCACAGAGACAATACTAGTTTGGTCGCAAGGCCTTACGAAACGTGAAAAGTAACATGATGTGTCTGTTGGGGTTCTCACAGATGCTACATGTTTCGCCTTATGGTGACATAAGAGCGCGGAAAACCCTTTCTGGTGTAAGAGCAAATTTGGTAGCTCGCTATGACCGGCTTTGCCGGTCTTGATCCGGCCAGCAATGGTCGGGCTAGATAGATGATCGCCTCCCCGCGTAAAAAACGGGCAGACAAAATTCGGCTTACAGACATTTCCTGGAACATCAAAAATCTCTCGTCAATTCGAGAGATTTTTGATAGCATGTAAACACATTCTTCCTTTCCATCCATTACTTCCTTTTCTTCCACTTATGAAACGCTCTGAACTCGTTTTCACACTCGCCCTTGTTCCTATTGATCTTCTCTCACTTCTTGCCGCCGCGATTGGCGCGTTCTATCTTCGTTTCAATCCATACTTTACTTCAATCCGCCCTGTCATTTTTGATTTGCGTCTTGAAATATATATCTCCATTGTTTTTCCAATTGCTTGCATTTGGATTATCGTATTTGCAGTCTCTGGTTTGTATTCAACACACCGTGTCGCAATTGCAACTGAGCTCACTCGAATCATACTCGCAAGCTCGTCAGCAATGGCAATAATTTTTGCAGTAACTTTTTTCTCACGAACACTTTTTGAATCACGTTTTATCGCGCTTGCCGCGTGGGTGCTAGCAATTTTCTTTGTAGCCCTAGTGCGTCTCGTTGTACGCGGTTTACAACGTTCACTTCTTAAACTTGGAGTCGGTGTGCATCGAATTATTATAATTGGAGACAATCCAACAGCGAGCTCTTTGATAACAGAATTTGGCAATAAATCTCGTCTTGGTTTCCGCGTGATTGAACAATTCAAAACATTTGATGATGAAGTTGCAAAACGAATTCAAAAATTAAAACAAAACGACAAAATTGACGAAGTTGTTTTGGCTGATCCTCAAGCCGACCGAGAAACAACATGGAAACTAATCGCTCTCACTGATAGTGAACATCTTGGATTTAGATATTCAGCAGATCTTTTCGCGTCAGCTGTTGGAAGATCAATCAATCATACATACGCAGGAATTCCTGTGATCGAGGTTCAAAAGACTCCACTTGATGGTTGGGGAGCAATTTATAAACGGTTGTTTGATATTTTTGGCGCGCTATTTTTAATCATCATCAGCTCGCCAATAATGCTTCTTACCGCAATCGCAATAAAATCTGATTCACGCGGACCAATTTTGTTTTCAAAGATTGATAAAAACATGTTGTCAATGCGTATTGGACAAGACGGAAAACCGTTTCGTTATTTCAAATTCCGCTCAATGATTCCAAACACACATCAAATGCGCTACAACGAACTCTCGCAACAAGACACACGAAAAGGCTCACCGCTTGTCAAAATAAAAAACGATCCGCGTATTACAAACGTTGGACAATTTATTCGTAAATATTCAATTGACGAACTCCCTGAATTTTTTCTTGTACTAACTGGAAAAATGTCGCTTGTTGGACCGCGCCCGCATTTACCAGAAGAAGTCAAAAAATATCGTTCAGAACACAAAAAAGTTCATACAGTAAAACCTGGTATAACCGGAATGGCGCAAATCTCCGGCAGAGCCGATCTTGATTTTGAAGATGAAGTCAGACTCGATACTTATTACATTGAACATTGGAATCCGTGGCTCGATTTTTATATTTTACTCAAAACACCGTTTGTTGTGATTTTTAGAAAAGGAGCGTATTAGCATTTTTGTCAAAACCACGAATCATTGGTAGGATCGGGGCATGAAAATCGCGCTTGTACACGACTATTTCATCCAAGACGGCGGCGCTGAAAAAGTGCTCGCTGTTATGCAGGAAATCTGGCCGGACGCTCCAACGTACGCTTTGTTTTTTGATCCAAAAAAATTTCAACACTTGGCTGGCCGCGATATTAGAACATCGTTCTTACAGAAAATGCCTTTCGCGCTCAAAAAATATCAATGGTACATCATGCTAATGCCAACCGCGACAGAACATCATGATTTATCTGATTATGACATTGTTGTTTCATCAACAAGCGCGTTTGCAAAAGGAGTGCTAACTCGTCCAAACACAACACATATTTGTTATTGCCACACACCAACGCGATATCTATGGAGCGACACACATAGCTATGTTGAAGAATTACATGTGCCGAGATTCATAAAATCAATTCTCCCTCCAGTTCTTTCGTGTCTTCGCATGTGGGACAAACAAGCGGCTGATCGTGTGGATCAATTTGTCGCAAACTCTCAAACTGTGCGCGAGAGAATTCAAAAATATTATCGCAAAGACGCGCACGTAATTTTTCCACCAGTTGATACGCATCGTTTTCACATTTCACCTCGACCTAAAACTTACTTCCTAACTGGCGGAAGACTTGTCGCATACAAACGATTTGATCTAGTTATTGACGCGTGTAACAAAACAGGAATTCCACTAAAAATTTTTGGTTCTGGTCCTGTTGAAGCTGACCTTCGCAAACAAGCAAACTCAAATGTTGATTTTCTTGGCAAAGTTTCAGACGATGAACTTCATGATCTGTACGCAGACGCGCTTGCATTCATTCACCCGCAAGAAGAAGACTTCGGAATCACGCCCATTGAATCAATGGCGAGCGGAAGACCTGTGATCGCGTACAAAAAAGGCGGAGCTGTTGAAACAGTTGTTGAAGGAGTTAGTGGAGAATTTATCGAAACGCAAGAATGGGAGGAACTCGCTGATCATCTGATTCGTTTTGATGAAAAAAAATACGATCCGCACAAAATAAAACAACACGCGGACCAATTTGGAAGAGAAAGGTTTAAGCGAGAGTTGAAGGAATTTGTTGAAAGTAAATATGCTAGATAAGGCAATAAAGATAGTCCTGTCGTTTGTTTAGTAGAGACAGACAGGCCGACTTTTTCTTGGCCTTATACATAGAGTAGAGGCAGAAAAAGCGTCCCGTAACTGTCTCTTGTGGACCTTTGTGGTTTATTGGTTGGTTGAAGGCTGAAGAGTGGGGTTTTTAAGATCGTTCGGTTATCTTTATTACAATATGCGAATCCTTGTTGACATTCGACATCTCAATCAACAACAGCAAAGCGGCGTTGGAGAATACACTCAACAACTCCTGCGCGCGCTTTTTGAAATTGATAAAAAGAATGAATACATATTGCTTTCTTCTGGTAGCCATAAGCTTCAACCTGCGTTTGAAACCACAAAAAACACCTCTTTTGTCCACATCAACCAACCAAACAAACTTTTGAATCTTCGAACTTTATTTCTCAAACATCCAACAATAAATTGGCGCGTGCACGAATCAATTGATCTAATCTTTCTTCCAAACCTTAACATCACTTCACTTCCAAATGACATTCCAACTGTTCTAACTGTGCATGACTTGTCATGGAATTTTTTCCCTGAATTTTATTCAAGCAAAATGCGACTCTGGCATAAAGCAACGCGTCCAAACGAGCTCATAAAATCATCCGCGCACATTCTCACTCCGTCAACTTCGACAAAACAAGATGTCATGAGTGTTTTTCAAAAACCTGAAGAAAAAATCTCTGTTGTGCCACATGGAATTGATTCGATTTTCTCACCAAAAATGGAAGCGCGCGATCATGGTGTTCGCTCACGTCTTAAACTTCCAAAAAACTTTGCTTTGTTTGTTGGAACATTGGAACCCAGAAAAAATATCCTCGGACTTATTGAAGGAATCAAACAATATCGCGACAAATACCACGACGATCTTTCATTGGTGCTTGTTGGCAAGTGGGGATGGAGATCAACACAACTCCGCCATCGACTTTGGAAAAAAGATGTGAACTCATGTGTACATCATCTTGGATATGTTCCAAGCGAAGACAGACCAGCACTTTACCGTTCAGCATCTGTTCTCACTTGGCCTTCCATTTATGAAGGTTTTGGACTTCCAGTGCTTGAAGCAATGGCAAGCGGAACTCCAGTTATCACAAGCAATACATCTTCTTTACCAGAACTTACGCAAAACAGCGCAATTTTGGTTGATCCATATAATCCAAACGATATTTCAGAAGCCTTACGAGGACTTTTGAACTCAAAACCGCTTCAACAACGACTAAAAGAAAAAGGTCTTTTGCGAGCCTCTGATTTTTCATGGCAAAAAACCGCAAAGCGCACTCTGGAAATTTTCGAATCATTTTCATAACCTCTTGGTCCTCTTAGTCCTCTTCGACCTCTCCCCACTTTCTGCTATAATATCCCCATGCGAATCGGGATTGACGCAAGAATGTACGGTCCGGAGGTGGGTGGCGGTGGTTTAGGTCGATATGTTGAACAACTGGTAAATCATTTGCCAGAAATCGATCACCAAAACCGCTATGTTTTTATTATGAAAGAAGGGGCAAGTGGAAAGGGGCGAGTGGAAAGGGAAAAATTGGAAAGTGTCACTACCCCAATCCACTGGTACACACTCAAAGAACAACTTTTTCTTGCGCCGCTCATTGACAAACAAAAATTGGATCTTGTTCATTTTCCACACTGGAATGTTCCAATCAAACTTCGAACACCGTTTGTTGTCACAATCCACGACCTTATCTTGCTTGAAGAACCACGCTCTGCTCGCGCAACAACAAAACATCCGTGGATCTATGGTTTGAAATATCTTGGATTCCGTAAAGTTCTTACACACGCGATTCAGTCTTCAAAAAAAATCATTGCGGTTTCGCAAGCAACAAAGAATGATATTCTAAAACACTTCCCAAGTGTTCCTGAAGATAAAATCAGTGTGATTTATGAAGGTGTTACGCAATTGAAACAGACACACCAAGCCACGGCTGAAGCCGTGGGCTACCCATTCCTTCTATACATCGGTAATTGCTACCCGCATAAAAATCTCGAAACACTGCTTTCTGCTTTCTCGATACTTCATAAACAAATACCGGATTTACATCTAGTGATCGCTGGACGAAGCGATGTGTTTTTCAAAAGGCTGAAAGACGGATCCAACTCACTCGAAGCAGTGTCGTTTATACACTTTGAGGAAAATCCATCAGACGAACGACTTTCAGAACTTTACGATCAAGCGGAATTGTATGTCTTCCCTTCTCACATTGAAGGATTTGGACTTCCGCCACTTGAGGCTATGAGTCAATCAACACCTGTCGCATGTTCTGATATTCCGTCACTTAAAGAAATTCTTGGAAACGCCGCTGTATATTTTCCAAAAAATAATCCTGATGAAATAGCAAAAGCCATTTCCGAAATTATAAACGACCCTAACAAAAAAACAGAACTCATCAATCGTGGGCTCGAGCAAATCAAAAACTATTCTTGGAAAAAAATGGCAGAAGAAATTGTGAAACTTTATAACGACTGTGCCAATTAAAAAACGTACAAAAAAACCCGTAACAAAAAAACACGCGCGAAAGCCCGCGACTCTTGAGATTGTTCATCCAATCCACGATCTTTCGATCCGATTGGGTGATCACTCTCTTTCTCCTTTTGTTATAAACTTGCAAAGCACTGTTCCAACACCGGAAGAAATAATGAACGAAGGAGCGCGCATCAATTTGAATTTCTTGTTTAACTTTCCACAGCAAAAACCTAAAACCCAAAACCCTACACCATCTCTTGAACTTCAGCCTTCAGACATTATCGAACAACTGCGAGAAGAACAATTCTTTTCAAAGCAGGAACGTTGGATCTTGCCAAAATTTCCATTATTTTCTCCCCTTTCTGCCCTTCCCTCCTTTTCCTCCAAACTTAGTTCTCCTGTTCCTTCAGACACTTTTGCTCCCAAACCAATTCCAGAAGATATTTTTTCATATTTTGATATTCCGGAGGAAGAAGCTGGAGAAGTTAAAGAAATTGGAGAAGCTGAAGAAAGTGAACTCGTCGAACTTAATGGGACAGAAGTGGAACGAGTCTCTTTTGGTTTTTCATTTCGTCCAATCGGAGCGTTTATTCTTATTTCGTTTATTTTTGTTCTCCCGCTTCACGCGATGAATGTTGTTTCACAATTGCGTCAAACAAAAACAGAAGTTGAAGATGCTTCCAAATCAGCTTTTTCATATTTGCAACAAGGCGCTGATGCAACACTTGTGAATGAAACAGAAGGAGCTGATTTTGCCTTTTCAAAAGCATCACAACATTTCTCAAACGCAAAACAAACAATCTCTGAACTTGGACTTGGAACATCATTTCTTCTTTCAGCACTTCCTTCAACAAACAAAAATTTCAATTCAGTAAATAGTTTGATAAAAGCTGGCGACGAACTTGCAACAGCTGGCAGTCGGATAAGCGAGGCACTTGATTCATTGTCGCAAGAAGTTGACCCAACTCCGGTTTCACGTATTAGAATTTTGCAATCATATCTACGTTCAGCCTTGCCACACCTAACAAAAGCAAATCAAGAACTCAAAAAAATAAAATCAGATGTCATTCCAGAAAATGAGAGAGAAGTTTTTGTTGAAACAAAAAATCGTTTACCGGCTTTGATAAATTCTTTGTCTGAATTTGAAACTCTATCGGATGTTGCCGCGAACATCTTGGGTGAAAATGGAACAAAACGTTATCTTCTTGTTTTCCAAAATAATACTGAAATTCGTCCAACTGGAGGGTTCATGGGAAGTTTTGCTGAAATAAAAGTACGAAACGGAATTCTTGAGCAACTCAATGTTCCAACAGGAGGAACATACGATTTGCAAGGAAGTCTAACACGCTCGCTTGTTGCGCCAAAACCTTTGCAACTACTCAAAGCTCGTTGGGAATTTCAAGACGCAAACTGGTTTCCGGATTTCCCAACCAGTGCGCGACAGATGATGGAGTTTTACAATGACGCAGGCGGTCCGAGTGTTGATGGAGTTATCGCAGTCAATGCCACATATGTTGCAAAACTCATTGGTCTTCTTGGCCCAATTGAAATGGCAGACTATGATCGCGTGATTGACGAAGAAAATTTCATTTTTGAAACTCAAAAAATTGTTGAAGTTGAATATGATAAGGAAGAGAATCGTCCTAAACAATTTATTGGCGATCTTGCTCCAAAACTTATTGAACGAGCGCTTGAATCAGAGCCTGAAGTCTTTTTAAGTCTTATTGATAATCTTGGAAATGGACTTACGCAAAAAGATATTCAAATGTATTTTGCCGATGATTCTCTTCAAAAAGTTGTCCTTAATAATAATTGGGGCGGAACAATACTCCCGACAACAGGCGATTATCTAATGGTTGTTGATACAAACTTGGGCGGCGGAAAAACAGATGGAGTTATCAAAGAGCGAGTTGACCTTGATGTTGCCATTCAAAAAGATGGAGCAACAATAAACACGGTTATCATTTCCAGAACACATCAAGGAATTCCGGGTCTTGTGTTTTCTGGAGTGAATAATGTTGATTATCTGCGGCTTTATGTTCCAAAAGGAAGTGAGCTAATATCAGCGAGTGGTTTCCAAATCCCAAATGAAAATTTGTTTGAAAAACCAAATCAAGAATGGGAGATAGATGATGACTTGCAATTCGCATCTCTTGGAGAAAAGAAAGATGAAGATAGCGGAACTGACATTTACGAAGAAAATGGAAAAACTGTTTTTGGAAATTGGGTGCAAACCGCGCCAGGTATTACAACGCAAACAAAATTTTCATATCGTGTTCCTGAAATAATGTTTGAGAAAAAATCCCTATTTTTCCCATCGACTCAATCTTATTCGCTCACAATTCAAAAACAATCCGGTATGATCGATCGCGAGACTTCAGTCACTCTTTCAACACTTTCACAGATGAAAACAATCTGGCAGTCGCACAATCTTTCACAAACGATCTTTGATAATAAAACGGATGGATTTTTTGGTGCATTATTTGAAGAGACTTCAGACACCACATTATGAGAAAACGCCGATCCAGCCGAGATATAAAGAAAGAACTCCGTGCAATCTATTCAGGAAATGATGGAAGACTTCCTGATTTAACACGACTTTCGCGTCACAAATCTTCCGCAACAACTCAATTTTTAGTAAAAATTATTGCCATTCTCGCAGTCCTCTCTTTAGTGGCATGGTCTGGATTTTTTTTATTAACAAAAGGACTTTTTGATAATGAAGAAACACTTGGTGTAAAAATTGAAACCCAAGACAACATTCGAGCTGGAGAAGAAACATCATTTTCAATTCAATACGAAAATACTGGAAGGGCCCCAATTGCATCACTAAATCTCAAACTAAATCTTCCGACAAGTTTTCATCTTATATCCTCAATCCCTGAAGCAATCGACGAAACTCAATGGGCAATCGGATCTCTCACGCCGGGTTCTGATGGAGCTGTTACTGTGAAAGGAATTTTCTTGTCTGAAGTTCCGAGTGTTCAACGCATTCAAGCCTTGTTCACATACAAACCAGCAAACTTTAATTCTGATTTTCAAGAAATTGAAAACAAAAGCGTTGAACTAAAAACTTCAGTTGTTGAAATGACAATGACAGGACCTGAAAAAGCTCTGGCAGGAGATGAAGTAACATACAAAATCAATTTGAAACACAATGGAAAAGAACCAATATTTAATTTGCGAGTAATCCCAAACTTGCCAAATGATTTTTCAATTTCATCTTCAAAACCAGAACTCAAAGCTAATCAACCTCATTGGGAAATCGCTTCAATCGAACCTGGAAAATTGCAAGAAATTTCACTAAAAGGATCGTACACTTCTACCGCTTCAGGCACTCTTCCGGTAACTGCAAGTGTTGGTTTTATGGATGAAGAAACGTTTTATGAACAAGCAAAAACTCAAGTTCAAACAGACGTTCTTGGCGGAGCTGTGAGTTTTCATCTTATAGTAAATGGTTCTGACAAAGATCAAGCAATCGAAGCTGGACAATCGCTCCGCGGATCAATTGATTATAAAAATCCCGGGACAGAACCAGTCGAGGGAATCAAATTCACTCTTGATCTAAAATCAAACGGTTCGCTCCCTATTGATTGGAACAAAGCAAATCTTTTTGATGGAAAACATGATGGTTCAGTTGTGCGTTGGGACAAGTCAACAAACAAAGAGCTTGGAAAAATTGATCCTGGAAAAGACGGTGTGATTGATTTTACAATTCCACTTGTTGAGACTTTATTGTCAGGACAAGCTGATCAATTTACAATCGCGCTTTCATTAAATGTTGAACGAATAGGATCGCGCGAAAGCACTCACACAATTGACGCAACACCGATTATCGTTTCCATAAATTCAAACGCACGTTTATTTTCAGAGGCAAGATATTTTTCAGAAGAAGGAACACCGATCGGATCAGGAGACTTGCCTCCTCGTGTTGGAAAAACTACAACCTACAGAGTCGTTTGGAATTTGAGCAACTCTTTGCATGAACTTGGAAACATTGAGGTATCAACAATACTGCCTCAAGATGTTGCGTGGAAAGAGAACTCGGCAAAAGATATTGGCGAAATGACTTTCAATTCAACGACAAGACAAGTGCGTTGGCAAATTTCAAAATTGCCAAGTGAGATTAAAAACGCTCAAGCGTGGTTTGATATTTCAATAACACCAAAAGATCAAGACGCCGGTAAATTCATGAAACTAACAAATCAAGTAACACTCGAAGCGATTGACTCGATCACAAAAACAGAAATGAACTCAAGCCTCCTTTCTCTTACAACTGAATTGCCAAACGACGAATTCGCAAAAGGAAAAGGAATTGTGAGTAAATAAAAACAAAAAAGAGCTCTGTGTGAGCTCTGAGTTAGTTGTTGTAGCCCTTGGCGTAAGGACGACAGACGCGGCCTTTCAAGGCAAGGAACCTGACAAGGATCGTTTGATGACGAGGCGGCAGAGATGTTAGGTACCCATCTGACGGACCACCTACTCCGCACACGAGTTCAACGAATTTTCGCTTGATCTTGTCCTGGGAACGTTGTTTTTTCAGCAGAATTTGCTCGGCTTCACGCGCGTTCTGTAGCTGATATCTTTCATAAGCTGTATTCTCAAGCCAATCCTTCACCATTCTAACAATGAAGGCTGCGACACCAGTGAGAATGACGGCCAGCACGACAAAACAGATAGTCATTGCTATCACAATCCCAACTTCATGGAAACGATATACAAGAAAGTATGATATGAGTCCGACAGAAACCCATAGAATCGGCATGAGCAGAATGCGCAGGAGCACTGGAAATTTCTTGAATTGCTCGCCCGACTTTCTTCCGATTGTCCAGTATCCTTCTGCCATTCCGATCGAATGCGACGCCCAGTTTGCATTGATGTTTTTTAGGTCCAAAGCAAACGGACGTAAAATCGGAACAAGCGAAATCCATCGCCAGCCAATGAGCGCGAGAGTGAGTGCGAAGACGACTCCGCAAACTGCGCGCAATAGAATCCAGAGCAAGATCATTGGCGGCTGGATTGTGAACGCAGTTATCATGCGCCTTCGAAAATGACACTCGTTTTTTTGTTTGCTTTCGAACCAAAGATTCACCCACCAAGAAAGCCACGCAGGAGGAGCTGGCGCAAAGAACTCCTGGTCTATATTTACCTTGTACTCGTCGAAATCCGAGACAACTGGAAAAGCCACACACCCTAAATTATAGCCCGATTTTCCAATTTTTTTGATGTCAGGACGTCCGTATCCAAGGAAACTTGAACCAGACTTGATGATCGGTTCAATATATTCGAAAGCAGAAAACTGACCTGCTCTATCATGTTCAACATCAGCTCTCACTATCGTTGTGTAGATAGTGAATTCACCAGATTCGTAGAACTCGAGACGTGTTCCACCTTGTTTGAGCGGAACAAGCTTTTGTTCGATGTCAAATCCATCTCTTTTAACAAGAATCAAGAGAAATGGATTGAAGATAAGCTCTTCCCCAAGCCTCTGCAAAAATTCTGGTGAAAGACACCATGTCATCTCGAGGCCCGGGCTTGCCTTGTCTGGCTGAACGATGTTCACTTTGTACGGAGCACCTGGAACTGTCTCCACACGAATCGGCCCGGCTTCTCTTGTCTCTTGCCTCTTGCCTTCGTTCGAATCCGGCTCGGTTTCTGTTGGTTGTCCTGATCCTGCACCAGCAGAAGCCTGCGCAACGAACATTCGTCGCTCTCTCTTTTTTCTCTTGCTGCTCATCCCTTTTACCTCTTACTACGTTCGGTTTTGATAGAACGTTTCATCCCGCTTTACGGGAAGAAAAATAGAGTAGAACAAAAACACCAGAATGTCAACCAACAACAAAGTTTTATTCCCTGAGCCTGTCGAAGGGATAAAATTTGGATAATTTGTCTACAGCCTTCGACAACCCGCCCGTTCCGAACGGAACGTTCGGGCGGGGCTCAGGCAATAATTAAGAGTATTTCAACAACATCACTTCTTTTCACAAAATCGGCAAAAACAAGCCGATTATTGTTTTTCCTTATATAAGGTTGACAAAAACACGCTTTTCAACTAAGTTCTTGCATTCGGACTTTGTCCGAAAGTTCCTTCACTTTTGTGAAAAACCACACGGACGAGCCTGTCGCGTACGAGTGGAAAACAAATGACAGGATACTGAAAGAAGGGGGAAGTTCGATGCGAAAGAGTGCGTGGTTCCTGATGGTGCTCGTTGTCATGGCCTTCATCGGATGCGAGAAAAAGCCTCCGGAAACAACCAGTCCGACGGTTCAGCAAGGCGCTCCGACCTCTGGAGTTCCTCAAGCATCAACCCCTGCAAGCGCGCCCAAGCTCTCGGCAAAGTTGCCTGGCAACAGTGTTCTTCCTGGAGCTCCGGACCAGCTCGGCTTCATTCTCTGGGGAGCAGACTACGCAATGTTCTACTGCAACGGCGGTTTGCAGACTCGTGATGGAACGATCTGCGCAGAGTACGGCTTGAACTTCAAGCTCGATCCAGGCGACAACATGGATCAGCAGATCGCTGACTACAAAGCTGGCAAGACTCACTTCTTGCGCGGCGTGTACCAGATGGTCGGCAAGCGCGTTGTCGAACTTTGCAAAGATCCTGACTTGTGTCCAATTCCGTTCTTGCAGATGACGTGGTCAAGCGGCGATCACCTAGTATGTCGTGAAGCGATCAAAGATCTCAAAGAGCTGCCTGGAAAGACAATCGCCATGCAGACAGGAGGTCCACACGAAGGATTTTCCAATGACCTGATCGAAGACGTCAACTTCAAATTCAGTGACGTGAAGATCAAGTGGACAGCGAATCTCAACGGCCCAGATTCTCCGCCCGAAGCATTCCGAAATGACCAGAGTGTTGACTGCGCGTTCGCAATCACACCTGACATGATCGGGCTCACAGGCGGACTGCAGTCAGTCGGAAGTGGAGCAGAAGGAAGTGTAAAGGGAGCGCACGTGTTGGTCTCGACAAACGACCGACGACGTTCAATCCCTGATATGTACTTCGTCTCTGCAAAGTTCGCGCGAGAAAATCCGGAAGTCGTGACCAAGTTCACTGCCGCGTACCTCAAGAGCGTTGAGAAAATTCTCGAACTCAAGAGCGCCTACGAAGGTTCTGGCGGATCTCCGGAATACGAAGCACTGCTCGCTTTCGCTGTCGAAACGTACGGAACAACCGCGCTTCCAAATGCGGATGAAGCGCACGGGCTTTTGCTCGACTCTTCATTCGTGGGTCATGCTGGAAACGTCCAGTTCTTTGATCCAAAAACTGACATCGGCAACGTGCATTTCTCAAAGCGATCAAACGACCTCGCGGCCGCGCTCAACATCACAACCGAGCGAAATGACCTGCTCAACTCTCCAATCGACTGGACTCACACGATCTTCAGTGGACTGAAGAGTGCAAACATCAAGGCTGGTGCGCGATTCAATGCAGAGGCTTCGCAAAGAGAAATTGAAAAGCTGGACCAGCAAGGCGTTCTTGACGCAAACACAGTCCTCTCGTTCGTGATCTACTTCAACGAAGATCAGACAGAGTTCGACGCTACAAAGTACAGCGCCGAGTTCGATCGAGTGATCAAGCTTTCCAAAACCTACACGCGAGCTCCAATCGTGATTCGTGGACACACGGATACGACAGGACTGATCGCAAAGGTTTTGCGAACTGGCATGAAACTCGGAGTGATCCAGCAAGCTGGATCGCCAGGAAACTACAGTTACTCAATGAACGGCGAGCCGCTCGATCTCAAGAATGCAAAGAAGCTCATGGATCTCGTGCACATGTCAACGTTCAACGAAGGACATGAGCAAGGCACGAGTCCGGCAGAGATCGCAAAGGCCGCTCAGGACTTCTCGCGTGATCGAGCAGAAGCGGTTCGTGCATCATTGCTCGCCTACGCAAGCAACATCCCAGGCGCAAAGCTCGACCCAACTCAAATCCAGGTGAAAGGTGAAGGAGTCACAAAGCCGTTCATCTTGAAGCCGCGATCAGAAGCAGAAGCGGCCAAGAACAGACGCGTCGAATTCTCCATCATCCGAGTCAGTGCCGAAGCAACATCCAAAACCGACTTCGAACTGTAGGAGGAAGGCATGAAAAAGATTCTGATTTCCCTCGCAACAATCCTCCTGCTCGCGTCAAACGCCTTGGCACAGACAACGACTCACGACTACGTGATCGTTGTGCTGGATGGATCTGGTTCCATGAGCGAACGCATGCAGACAAGTGCCAGAACTTCTATCGTAAAGATGGAAGCGGCAAAGAACGCGCTCAAGAGCGTGCTTCAAAACATTCCGGAAAAAACCCAGGTCGGAATTCTCGCGTTCACAAACGACCGCATTTGGTGGGTCTGGAAAACTGGAATAGTCAAGTCTCCAGACATCAGCACAGCAATCGATCGCGTCAACGAAAGCGGTCGCACACCACTTGGATCAGCGATCAAAGCCGGAGCTGATGAACTCATGTTCTATCGCGAACAACAGCTCGGGTACGGACGATTCCAACTCGTCATCGTGACAGATGGCGAGGCAACCGACGGCAGTTACATGGACGATGTTACGAAGGAAGTTCGCGCGAGGAGAATACGCATGGACGTAATCGGAGTCGCAATGCCTGGCGGTGCAAAACACAGTCTTGCCGCGATCTCTGACTCGTACCAAAGTGCTGACAACGCGCAACAGCTCTCTGACGCAGTAAAGCGCGCGATCAATGTGGAGAATACAAAGGGAGTTGCTGGAGTCGATGACTTCCAGATTCTCTCCGGACTTCCAAACGAGATCGCGCAGGCATGGCTTACCGAAGCTTGCAAGCCAGCGCCCAATTACCCAATCGGTGAATCACCACCTCATCCAAAAGTAGCGCGAACTTCAAACGACATACCAAAGGCAGTGGCACCTCAACAGATGCCAGTGCAACCAAACCAAAACATCGGCGACACTCCGCCGCCAGGATGCGCAGTTTCCTTTCAGTAGCTAATCTTTCTGTCGTCTTCTGCCTAAAGCACAAGACGACCTTTTTCCCCAGAACAAGTCACAGTGACTTGTCTTGGGGGCGAAAGCTTTGTCCTTTTCATCACCCTTGCACGAAAGGTTAAATCATGGACCAAGAACGCAAAGCTGGTCGATGGATCATACTTGGTGTGATCATCCTCGCGTTGATCGCACTTGGCGGTCTTGCATACAAGCACTTCATTTCGCCTGCAGTTCAAAAAATGCAGGCAAAAGAAAAGTTGGCCGAACGTTTCAAAGGCGATGCACTTCGCTTTGGCACTGATTGGTTTGCCGGCTATGCAGTTCTGCGATCTCCGTATTACCTCGACTTGCTGGCTCAAAAAACAATACACCTTGTAATTGAGGATGAGCCGGATTACAAAAAGCGAATGGAAAAACTCGCTTCTGGTGAACTGCACATGGCAGTCTTCACAATCGACACCGAACTAAGCGTTGGGAGTCAATTGGGAAACTTCCCTGGCACGATCGTGCTTGTGATTGACGAAAGCGTTGGTGCTGATGGAATAGTCGCCTACAAAACGGCTGTACCAAACGTCCAAGCGCTCAATCGTCCAGACGCAAAGATTGTTCTGTTCAAGGATACGCCAAACGAAACACTCGCCCGTCACATGATCAGCGGAATGCTTCCGGCTCTGACAGGAGATTCGTGGATCGTTGGTATGGAAAACGAAGAACAGGTTTATAAGGAATTCCTAAGAACTCCAAAAACCGCACTTCGCGCTTTCGCGCTATGGGAGCCGTGGCTTTCCAAAACGCTAGAGAATCCAGATGCGATCTTGATCTATGACACAAGCCAAGCAACATCAACAGTCGTTGATGTATGGATCGTGAGTAGCGCTTACTACAAAGCTGAACCTGTAAAAGTCAGACAGACGATAGAAACGTACCTACAAGCACTACACCACTACGAATCTCAATCTGGTGGGATGGTGCAACTTGTCATTGACGATGGAAAACAATCTGGTGACAACCTTTCTGAAAAACAGGCTCGCCAAATCGTCGCAAAAATCCGCTGGAAAAACACGATGGAAAACTACGCCCACTTTGGACTTCTGAACCTATCTGAATCCGGCGGCTTGCAAAGACTCGATTCAATGATTGCTTCGATCGCGCGCATGCTTGTGAAGACTGGAAAGATTTCTCGTCACCCAATGGCCGGACGTGAACACGAACTCTATGATGACCAAATTCTCTCGGCTCTCAAGCGTGAGAATTTCCATCCAGGAGATAGTGTTCAACATGATGGAGTGCGAGGTGTGAAAGAACTTCAAGCTCTAACACCGGAACAGTGGAACACGCTCTTGGTAGTTGGAAACCTTGACGCTCGCTCAATCGATTTTCTTCGATCTCAATCAAGCTTGACTGTTCAAGGCAAGCGCGATGTCGAAGAAGTCGCAGAGCAACTCAAGGCTTGGCCAAGCTACTATCTCACTGTCGTCGGAAACACGCGCAAGGAAGGAGACCCTGAAGCAAATCGCGTGCTTGCAAAAGCGCGAGCTGACACGGTTGTTGAAAAAATGATCCAACTTGGGATCATCAAGAATCGTGTGCGAGGAATTGCTTCAACAGAAAATCAAAACAACCCGCAAGGACAGAGCGTCACGTTCAAGCTCCTGCGGCAAAGCTATTAGAAGGAGGAAAAAGTGCTCGACAAGAAGCAGCGCACACAGCGCATAGCGCTTCGCATGATCGGGCATCCATTTGTCGTGATCCCCGGAGTTCTCGGCGCTGGCGCCTTCATACTTTCCCTAATCGGGGTCGGCGGAGGCATTGGAGCCTTTGCCGGAATCATTCTTGCGCTCATCGCAACCGGTGTCCTAACTTGGAGATTCCTGTTTCGCCTGAAACAAACCTCACAAGAAACACTCGACGACATACAAAAAGAGATCGAGTCAGAACGTCAGAAACACATATCCAAACTTCGTGGCAAACTATCATCTGACAGAGACAAGCGCGATGAACGATTGCTCGATGAACTGTGCGAAGTAGAACAAGCATTCAAGGCTGACAAGTCATGGATGGAACAAGCTGGTGCCGGAACTGTCATGCAAGTTCTCAATCGCGTTGGTGAAGTTTTCGAAACTTCACTCAAGCTTCTTGAACGGTCATTTGATCTACGTCAAACAGCAAACCGTCTTCATGGAGAAGCACGCGATCAATTGCTTAAAACAAGCGATGAAATCCTTGAACAGGTCGGACAAAGTGTGAACGATCTTGGCAAGATTCTCGCCGGTGTTCAGAAATTGAGTGTTCAACGTCTCACTGGACAAACAATGTATCAGTCGGACTTGCAACAGGGTGTGAAGGAACTCAAACTGATACTCGACGCCGCTCAACAAGCAGAGGATCGGTGCCAAAAGCTCTTTAGCGGTTCTGGTGATAAGGACAGGTTCGCGGAGTATCTGAAGGAATAAAGCTAAGGTCTGGGCTTTTGAAAGAAACAGGCTACAACAACTGAATGAAAGGAAGGTACTAGTCATGTTCAGAGCACTCGGTCGTTACTTCATGGCATTTCTCTACCTCGCCACAGGACGGATCGATCGCGCGCGCAAGGTTCTCGAGTCAGACCCGCACGTCGTGGCCGCAACCTACGACGAGGTGATTCGCGAAAAGCGTGGCAGAATCCAGCACTACATGGAAGCCGTGAGCACGCTCATGGCACAGCAGGAAAAAAAGAAGACTGAAGTCAAGCGACTTTCTGAAGAGGCAGGAAGACTCGACAAGATCAAGGCTGGAGCACTCGCCGCCGCGAAAAGGCGCGCGGCTGAACTACAAGCTTCTGGTAAGTCTGCCGAAGACATCAAGCACGACGAGCAGTATCTCAAGCATCAAGGCGCATACCGCGACACAAGCACAACTCTTGAGGAGAAGAAGCAGAGAATCGCGGCGCTTGAAGGAGACATCAAGACCTACGAGGGCCAGATCAGCACACACACGCTTCAGCTCCAGGGTCTGAATCGAGAGCTGGAAAATCTGCGAGGCGAAGCGGCCGACTCGGTCGCTCGCATCATCAGTGCGAACGAACAGAAACAGCTCTCTGACATGCTCTCGGGCTTGAGCACTGACAGAGGTTCCGAACGACTCGCTGGAGTACGGGATTCGGTCGCGGAAGCCGAGGCAGGAGCCAAGATCTCGAGCAAGCTCGCTGGCACAGACGCCAAAGTTGCAGAGGCAGAGTATCTGTCTTACGCTGAATCTTCTGCCGCAGACGACGAGTTCGCATCGCTTGTCGGACTCTCTGCCGCAAAGGAAGACGCGGCAAAGGGTGAGAAGGCGACTGCGGACGCCAAGGTCGCGGAAAGCCTGGATACCTAGTAGACTCACACGAGCCACACTGCGTGAGGAAACTCATCTCACGCTTTTTTACACACCGACCGGGAAATACCCGGAAGGAGTGACTAACAGAAACGGAGGTAGGTTCGATGCGTACTTTCTCAAGGACTTTGCTGGGCATTCTCATGTTCAGCCTCATCGCCCTGTCATTGGGTGGATGCACCAAGCAGGAGGAAACTGCAAGCACTGTCACCACAACCCAGCCGAGTACGACAACGCCACAGACCGATCTCAAGGCAACGACCGCGACGCCGGAACCGAAGAGCCCACCGCCCGTCATCACGTTCCTATGGAGCTTTTACACAAGCTGGTCTTTGCTCGCGGCCGCATGCGACTTCGGACTCATCAACGAAAACAAAGGCGAGATGGGTTCGCTCGAAAAGGAACACAACGTTGACATCGTGCTCATCAGGCAGGAATACGTTCAGAGCATGACAAGTTACCAGAGCGGAGTCGCAGACGGAGTAGTCGTCACAAATACTGACGCTCTCTCTCTCGCGTACAGTCGCAAGAAGCTGGTCGGTGATGCAACAGTCGCGGTCTTCCCCACTTCGTGGTCAGACGGCGCTGACAAGATCTTGGTCGAAAACACGATCAAGGCATGGGCAGACCTGATGGGTGTGACGGTCAAGGGTGCGGAATTCTCCGTATCACATTATCTGTGCTGGCGTTGCTGTCAGATCAACAACTGCGACTACACCAAGTTCAAGTTCGAGAACTTGGACCCGGTCAAGGGTGCGCCGCTATTCGCAAATGACGAGGAAGGTTTCCTCGCGTTCGTTGGATGGTCTCCGGAAACGTTCGTCGTTCTCGATCGCCGCCAAGACGTGATCGACATATGCAACTCGAGTATGCTCGAGAAGTACGAAATCGTTGACTTGGCAGTGATGGGCCAGGACGCGATCGACAAGCCAGGTGGAAAGGACGCGATCTGGGTCCTTTCCGAGGCAATGAATCTGATGGCGGTCTACATCGTGGATCCGACAAAGACACAACAGGCACACGCGGCAATGTCGAGAAGGTTCAACAACCTGTCATTCGTAGGCATCGATCGTGCACTCGTTCTAACCAAGCTCTTGCCTCCGAGGACAGACTGGGCTGTTCTCTCGTCAAACGAAGTTCGCAAGAACATGAAGTACGTTGACGAATTCTCGATCGTGCACAACCTGACAGAGGGAACTCATGTCCCGTACGGCTGGGGCACGAAAGCGGAAGCGCCAACAGCAGTACTCCGCTTCGACACTTCGTTCCTGTTCGACAAGTAGAAATGCTGGAACGCTGGCCGAGGTTTTTCCTTGGCCCTTTTCTTGGGCAGAGCACATCACAAGGATATTGCTCTATCCAAGAGAAGAAAACGGAGGAATCATGCGCACGCTCATTAAAACCTTCAAACCTCTCTTCATCATTCGAGGAACTGTAAGTCAACGATGGCAAATCGCGATCTTCTTTCTCGCAATTCTATCAATCATTGTTGGTTACAGCCTGATGGCATACGCCAAGGACAACAAGCTTTTGCCAACATGGGACATGCTCTTTGTTGGTCTTAAGCGCATTATCACTGATCCTGAAACAGGAGACCACTATCTTTGGGAAGACACGATCAATTCCTTCAGTCGGATTATTCCAGCAGTTGGAATCGCAAGCGTGATCGGAATCGTGATTGGAATGTACATGGGTGTCTATGTTGCGGCAGAGGCATTCTTCTCCAGAATACTCACGTTCATCAGCAACATTGCGCCAACCGCAATCATAGTTCTGTTCATAGTCTACTTCGGCTACCAATTCAAAATGTACGTGGCCGTTATCGTCTTCGGAATCTTCCCAGTGATCGCCAAAACAGTTTTCGAAGCTGTTAAGGAAATCGGCGACGAAGAAATCTTCAGCTTGAAATCACTAAACGCATCAAGCTCGGAGATTGTGTGGACAGTACTCTTCCCTCAAGTACTTCCACAGATCATAAGCGCAATCCAACAAGCCTTCGCTCCAGCAATCATCTATGTCATTTCCGCTGAATGGGTTTCTGGATCAAGTGGTTTTGGATATCGCCTCTTCATGTTCTCGCGTTCAAGCTTGTTGGAACTGACGTTTCCATACTTGCTCTATCTTGGAACTGTTGGTGTTGTAACACTCGCGGTGTTCAACTTGGCAACACGCATCTTGTGCCCATGGTACAGAAAGGAGACAAAGTGATGAACCCGATCGAATGTGTTGATATCACACTCCACTGCGACAATGTTCACAAAGCATTTGAAGAACAACGAGTGCTCGGTGACATCACTCTCAAGATCGCTCGCGGACAGTTTGTCTCGATCATTGGCGGATCAGGTTGTGGCAAGTCAACTTTGCTCAATATGATTCACGGAACATTCAAGCCAACGCAAGGACGTATTCTGATAAACAAGGATGGAGTCGAAACAGAAATCGACGGACATAGTCGTGAACGCGGAATGGTTTTCCAACACTATTCCATTCCACCACATCTAACTGCGATAAAAAACGTTGCGCTTGGCCCAATGCTAAGTGAAACGTCTATTCCAGGAAGAATGTTGGGACGAGTAACAAGATCATGGCCGCGTTTGAGTCGAGAGCATCTGCAAAAAGCAGAAGAGTGGCTTGTTCGATTTGGACTCAAGGATGCATTGCATAAGTATCCTCACAAGCTCTCTGGCGGAATGAAGCAACGCGTTGCAATCGCACGCGAGCTTATTATGGAGCCTGAAATCCTGCTTCTTGATGAGCCATTCGGCGCGCTCGACGAAGAGAAAAGAACTGATGCGCAAGAGATTCTTCTTTCGCTCTACGAAGAAAACATGCAAGCGATTACGAGAGGAGAAAAGCCTCCGTACACAATCATCTTTGTCACACATTCTCTGCAAGAAGCTGTACTTGTCGGTGACAGAGTCATAGGCATAAGCCGCAACTGGGACTGGCAAAGTGAAGGATTCGATAGGCACCCAGGCGCAAGTGTTGTTTATGACAAAGTAGCTCCAATATACTCGAAGGATACCCCAATCGATTCTCATCAGATTGAACTTCAAGCAAAAGAACTGCGAGGAGTTGTGCTCAAGGGAAGCAACATCTCCCGTCAAACCTACTGCACGTTCTGGGATGAAGTTCACAATGGAAGAGGTCGTGGTGTAATGAGTGGGCATGGAGAAAGAGATGAGTAAACAGTTCGACCTCGCGTTCGACCACACGTTTCGCAAAAAGGCCGGACGCATTCTTGAATCAGGTCAGTCTCGCTCAATTATCCTGTCGGGTAATGTTCAAGACTTGTTCTATCTCACTCCAGAATTCGCTGGTGACAAATCACCAAACGGAAAATACGTTCCGCTTACTTCATATCTAAGCGCGCGTTGGGGACGAGTCAAAGACACAATCCTCATCGTGTACGAGTTGAACGGTCCAATCCGTTTCATGAATAACGATGAACGCGAACTTCTGAAAAACGCATGGCCGAGAACAGAAACTCTCAACGAAGAACCGGAATGGAATCTGCGCACGCTTGTGAACCACGCGAAAGATCAAATCGCTGGTGCACGAAAGAAGACAGATCCATTCGACGACTACATGCAACGAGCAATCGGGCGACCAGCAGTTGCCCTTCAGCTCCTTCGCAAGTTCTGCCAACTCTCTCGAGAGGCAGAACCCGGAAGTCCGCTCTTTGGAAAACAGCTCCTCATTCTTGTTGAGTGGGCTGACATGATTCTTCCAGAAGGCGAAATCTCTCGCTTGAGCGAAGTGGATCGCGAACGAATCATGGTTTGCCAAGATTGGTTCTCGGATCCAGACTTTCTTGAAGGAGAAGATTCGGTTGTGCTCATCTCTGAATCAAGGAGCATGATCAACAATCGAGTTTCGCAAATGCCACAAATTCTCGAGGTTGC
The DNA here is from genome assembly GCA_020057555.1 of bacterium. Taxonomy (GTDB): domain Bacteria; phylum Patescibacteriota; class Patescibacteriia; order UBA9934; family GWF2-40-263; genus JACQXU01. The sequence continues at coordinate 28,521 of JAGVFR010000017.1, forward strand.
AATTCCATCTCCGGATGATGCAACAAGAGATCACTTCATCTCGTGGTTCGAAAACGGACAAAAAAAGAAACTCAAGCTCTGGGGGACACAACAGAATCTTGTCTCATTCAGCGCTGGACTAAGCCTTCATGCTATGCGCCAGATGCTGATCGGTTCAATCCATGATGAAAACGGACTCATTCCTGCAGACGTGATCCGTGCAGTTGAAACCTACATCAAGAGCCAACTCGGCGAAGATGCTGTTGAATTCAAAGTTCCAATCCACTCAATGAACGACGTAATCGGTTATACATCGCTCAAGCGATTCATCGAAACAGAAGTCGTGCCGAGATTTATCTCAACAGGAGATGACGCACTATCAGGAGCGATTGTCGCTGGCCCAATCGGCTCTGGCAAGACGTTCATCTGGGAAGCTGTCGCCTCGATACTGGGAATTCCAGTTCTAGTTCTAAAAAACCTGCGAAGCCAGTGGTATGGCCAAACAGACGTCATTCTTGAACGACTCATCCGCATTCTCATGTCACTTTCAAAGGTCATGATTTTCGTGGATGAAGCTGACACTGTATTCGGCGGTGTTGGCAAAGACGTTCACGAAACCGAACGGCGTCTCACAGGCAAGATTCAAGGGTGCATGTCAGACACAAGGCTCAAGGGAAAGGTGATCTGGCTTCTCATCACAGCACGCGTTTATCTGCTCTCGCCAGACATGAGACGAGAAGGCAGAGGCGGAAGTCTCATTGTTCCGATTCTGGATCCTGAAGGTGATGACCGTGATTCATTCATCACTTGGATGCTAAAGCGTGTCATGTCTGAAGTTCCAGCGAATAACTCAGAAGACTTTCAAAGAATACGCGCAGCAACAATGGGATATTCATCCGGAGCGTTTTCCTCGCTTCGTAGTGAACTCGTCGCTCTTGCAAAGGGCAGCCAACTCACGATAGAGCAAGTGCTCGCGCGAGTGCACGATCAACTACAACCGGACATTGGTCTGACTCGAAAGTATCAGACGCTTCAAGCTATGTTGAATACCACTCGCCGTTGCCTTCTACATGACCCGAAAGTCACAGAGGAACAACGCAAAGCGTGGTACGACGAAATCCGAGCACTTGAAGCGCAAGGAATCCACTAACTCAAAACCGAGCATCTCTGCTCGGTATTTTTTTACCCATGTGTCATCCTGCCTGCCCGCCAAAGCTTTAGCAACGGCGGGAACGAAGTGAAGAATCGTTTATTATTTTCTAAAAAGCTTAATTGTTTTTTCCATTGACTCTGGAAAATTCTTATATATTCCGACACGGTATGTTTCATTTGGAATTTTAGCGTGACCACGCGAAAAAGCTGTTTCAGGATAATATCTTGGTTTCCCGATAGCTTGAAAAATCTTTTGCGGATCTTCGTAAGCGAGTTGTTTTTCTAAAAATTTATTACTATCAATCTCGTACAAAAGATATAAAATTAAATACAGAGAAAGAATCATGACACTTGTAACTACATATGACAATAACTCTTCTGTTCTAAGAGAAAAAAGCAAAAAAGAAAGTATGACAGTCAAAATAATCAATATGAACCAATGAAGACCCATCACAACGCGTGGAGCAGTAAAAGTTATTGACCGAAGCGTCTTAATAAGATTAAATTTTACTTCGTGCATTAAAGTCAAAGCGGCAATTCTTTTTCTTTTGTTATCTGCTGGTTCAAGTGTATCAATCAAATCAACAATCGATTGAAATTCCTTCTCTGTTTTCTTCGCGTACTCCATAAGCGAAAAATCAAGCGTGGCTATGTTATAGACATCAATTGCATCACTTAACTTCTTCGCAACATTTGGTTTAACTAATTTAGCAAAATTATAAAGTGAAATTAGATATGCTCCCTCGTCTGCGAGGTAAGAACAAAAATTTATATAATTCGTTGTTGCTGTTGCAATAAAAAAACCAACCAAAATAGCAAAAATCAATGAAAAAATTGAACTAAGAGTCTGTACATCAAGGGTAACTGTAAAAAGCGGGATGATAAATGGAAGTAACAATAATAAAATTGGAACTATTACTTCAATTATTATCTTTCTGAAAATATGTCCGCTCACATTTTTATTTTTATTTTCTTAAAATAGTTTTGATACGTCTTTACAATTCCACACTTGTATATTTTATCTGAAACAACCAAACAAAACCAGACCATCGTTCACCACTTAAATAAAAATCGTCGTACTGGAAGAAACCAATACGACGAGCGAGACAAGAAACGATCTAGATATTGATAACAAGCGTAAGCTTGCCGTACCGACAACCGAAGTCGTTATTGAAGTACACCCTCGCAGTGCTTTCAAGAACAGCCATGCGAGACTCATATCTCACGTGTGTTCTTAGAGCTTGCGCGAGTGAGAACCACTCGTTTTTGGCCCATGCGAGTCCGCACAGAAAGTACACGAGCGCGATTGGATGCGGACATGTTCTACCGCGTACGTATCGAACAGGCTTGTAGCCTTTCTTTCCATACGCGTAGAGCATATAAACATCGAAACCAGCCGAACACAATCCATCCGCAAAACTCACGATGCACCCTTCCCTACTAACATGACGCCCCGTAGCCCATCGAACCAGCTCCTGTGGATCCACTGTCCCGAGAAATCTGTCCCCCTGAGACACTCGAACCCACCGCTCCCAGTCCAAGTTCCTCGCCCTTGTGATCACGATGTCATTTCCACTCATGGCTTTTCTCCTTGGGCCTTAAAGGCCACTGATGTTGTCTAGAACCTTACTTGCCACGAAGCAGATCTGGCATCATTTCTAAATCGAATGATGCGAATAATTGTGCTGTTCTATTACCAAATTATTAGTATAAAACAGACAAACAAATATACACTAAAATGGTAATTTTGTCAAACAAAAATATCAAAAAACAGCATTTCTGCTGATCAATTAATACTGCGCTTTATTTATCATTTTGAAGTCGAACCGTGTCGTAGGGGAACAGCGGCGACAGTCCGATGGCCCCGTAGACATGGTTCGATTCAAAATGATCGAACGATTTGTCTGGTGATCCCGGTGGGATTTGAACCCACAGCCTTCTCCTTCGGAGGGAGACGCTCTATCCAGTTGAGCTACGGGGTCTTAAACACCTCGCCGCACTCGTCGCGCAAGTTGATATACTTTATACCAAAACGGTTTTCGAACTAAGTCATAAGTTCCAGTATAAACAATTTCTTGTCCGGGAAATGATTTCTTGAAACGCGTAATTCCTGCCCATGGATGATTGGGTTTGTCAGACGGCGCAATTCCACGCCAATCATAAAGTGAAAGTCCTTTTTGTTTTGCATCTATGATAAGTTCCCAATGTAAAAGATGCGGAGCCATGAGTGCACGATACTCATGCGATGAAGCGCCATGAAGATAAGTTCTAACTCCACCAAAATCTAGCATAATGTTCACAGCGACCGGTTTTTGTTCAAACATCGCTGTTGCCAAAAAAATCTTACAGTCGTCTGAATTAAGATTCTCAAACATTTTTTCGTAATACATTTTCGAATGTAAACGAAACTCGCCGCGCGAACCTGTTTCAATAAAAATCGACCACACTGAATCAAAATCAATTTCATTAAATTTGATTTCAATGTTACGACGTTGCGCAAGGCCAATGTTGTATCGTGTTTTTTTGTGTAATGATTCAAAAAGTTTTTCTTCTGAAAAATCAAGTTGCGTAACCCATGTATGTGATGGTTGAACATCAATTGTTCTCACCCAATTCTTTTGACATTCAACAGACGCTTGTGGAACATCAAAGCGAAAAAATAAATTATCTGGAATTGTTCGCGCCAACTCAACGACTATTTTTTCATAAGATGAATTCGTGATCGGCCCGCACGGACAATACGCATATTGCCCAAAACCAGATAATGATCGAACAATCACGCTTGCAACACCGTCATCACAAAAGAATCTTTCAACTTTTTCTCCAACCGATTTCTGAAACTCTCCCCATTCCCATGATTGCAAAAACCGACCCGACAATGAGCCATTCTTTTTTACATATTCGTTCCATTTTGATTTATCAAATTCCTCAACTCGTTTCCACATAATATAATTCATTCAAATAGATCGTCCGGTCCCTCTGTTCTTGATGCGTGAGTGAGCGAGAGGAGAGACATAGCCAAAGGCTTTGGCTATCCCGAGCGAACGAACGTAATATGGATTCATATCCATACCGCCGCCGAAGCCGTTTAGGAAGACAAGTGTTTATCTCCCCAATGTCTTAAGTGCGGCGCGAATACGTTCTTCTGTTGTCTCACCAGAAACTCCACTCAATATATTCTCCGCATCTTTGCGAGAATATCCAAGCGAAATCAATGCCTCAACAGCGTCAGAATCAAATACTGAAAATTCCGGTTCTTGTGCGAGTGCGCCTTTGAGTTCAAGAATAATTTTCTGCGCTGTCTTTTTACCAATCCCTGGAACGTTCGTCAAAAATGACAAATCTCCAGCCATGATTCTCTCTTTTGTTTTTTCAACCGTATCTGCAAAAACAATTTTCTGCGCTGTGCGCGGACCGACTCCTGAAACACCAATCAATTTCCAAAATAGTTCCAATGCTTCAATCGAAGCAAACCCAAAAAGTTCGTGATCTGGTTCTCGAATAATTTCATGTGTGTAAAATCGAACTTGTCCATGTTGTGCATGAGCAACATCTTCTGGCAAAACAACTTTGTATCCGATTCCGCCTGTTTCAACAATAACAAATCCAAGCCCGTGATATGTAATTATGCCTTCGATCGATACAATCATAACTATTCTCCAACCTTAAACGATTTTTTATAAAATTCACCGACTCTTCGTGAAAGCTCTTCATCAACTTTTTTTCCAAACTTTGGCATACTTGCCTGACCAACAACAGCATACTGCAACTGTTTTAACACGCGACCAAAAGCAGGTCCAGGTTCCATTTTCAATAAATCCATAATTGAAATTCCATCCAACCCGACATCTTTGAACAACAAATTTCGATCTTTGTGTTCTTGCTCTTCTTTGGTATGAATTTTTTCTGCTCTTTGCATTGGATCAACATCATGCTCTGCCTTAAAAGCGTTCACAAGCATCTCGATCTCGTGCCAATAACCATGAGCTGAAAGTCTTTGTGATCCACAAACAAAATCTAAAAAGATCGCGCCTTGAATGAAATCAATAAAATCATCCGCGTCATATCCTTTTGCTTGAGCAATATGAACATATGGACTCATGTTGCTTGTTTGTGTTTTTGAAAATTTCTTAAACGACAGATGATGACAAACAATATCCTCAAGCATTGAGGCATGAATGTCAGTCAGTTGATGTGCTATCACGAATCGTTCAAACAGAGCGTGGTAAACCGGCGTGTGAATCATTTGATCATGATGCGGATATTTCACTTCAATTTCGTATGTAAGATAAAAAAGTGATTGAATCTCACGCGGTGATTCATTTGGATGTTGCGTTTCGAATGTTTTGTACAAATCAAGATATTGTGTTCGCAATCGCGCGCGCTCTGTCAAATCAACATCTGGTTCATATGTCAGTTTTGAATTGAATCCAAGTTCAGCTCCACGGGATTTTTCCGGTGAAACAAACACAACCGATGCCCATTTTGCCGCGTCGTGGCAAAGAGCAAACGCCTCAAACCATGCAAAATTTTCTTTGAATATATTGTTGAGTTCCTCAATCTCATATCCATAAGCTTTCAAACGACGCAGTTCCTCGATTTCAGTAAGTCGCAATGTTCCATCTTGAATCGCATACAGACTCATTAAAATCAAACGCAAATGATCTCGCACAAACGGACCTTCAGCGTGAAAACGAATGTCTTGCGGAGTGCAAAGAGAGTCAGCTACAAGAGGCTCTGCTGTTGATACAGCATGCAACATCGCATCAGCGCGATTGTATAATTTTTGATCAACGCAAACGCGTCTCATCAAAACATCAAAGAATTCCGAGTCATGCATACTCTTCTATTTTAGACGATTGCCTTGATATCACGCAATGTTACATGTGGTTTCCTTTTCTCATTTCGATATCCCCAATTACGATCTTGCCCAAATGTAAATCCTCCAAACTTTTGAAAAAGATCCATTGCCTTGTCTGATTCCTGAACGTAAATCAAACCACGTTTACGTTCAATTATGATCAGCGAAGTTGGTTTGCCAAATTTCTCCGCAACAATTCGAGACAAGCGCGGACGAAGTTGAATATCTGCATTTATTTCAACAATAAAATAGCTTTTCCATTTTTTTCGCTTCTCCCAAGCTCCACGAACTAAAGCTTGTTTGCGCATTTCTGTTTTTGGATTTTGAAGTTGTGAAAGAAGAGAATCGTGATAATTCAAAATCCGCTCGATTTCATTTTTTGAAAATTTTTCCTCTTGCAAAGCCCAAATAAAACCTCGATCCAAAATCCCGATTCCACGAATGAGCAGTGGTTCAAAACCTAATGCTCCTAATTTCGCATCAGTAAGGCGAAACATTTTTACGAATTGCTCAAGCGAAGATGGAAGCATTTTTCCTGATGCGCTGTGCGCGCGATCCAAACCCGTGTAGTGATGATGATCGATGATTACAAGTTTGATTCCGGCTTTTTTCAGTCGCGCTTCAACTTTTGGTCCTGGCATTTCAACAACGATCACATTTTTATATCCGCCTTTTCTAATTATTGGAAAATAATCTCGACCCTTGTCGAGCGATGCGCCATGAGTTTGTTTTGAAACCAAAATCGGCAAACCAATCTTTTCAGCAATTTGGCTAATCAAAATCCCCTCCGCGTCATTTGGAGGAATTATTAAAATTGTCGATCGAAAAGATATAGAGGTCATTTGCAACTATTTTAACACGAACCCTATCACTATCTCATTCTCATTCACTTGAAATGATTCGTTTATTTCAGGGACTTCCCCATCTTTGCGTGCAGAGCTTGAAAGTGTCCCATGCAAAATTGCGTCATTGTGCTCCTCAAGCGCGCGCATGACTTCGTCCGATCCTGAAGCAAACAATTCAATTCGATCGTTTATTGTTAAACCTTTTTCTTTTCGAAGTGAATTCACACGACGAATTATTTCACGCGCAATTCCATCGCGTAAAAGTTCTGGTGTAAGAGTTAAATCAAGTTCAACTGATAAATCTCCTTTTTGAACTTCAAACTTTTTCACATTTACTTCATCCAAAATCAGATCTTTATATTCTTGAGATAGTTCCCCCGTTGGAAGAGTTACCTTCATTGATCCAAGCGCTTGTCTAACTAGAATTCCGGCTTCTGAACGACGTTCAAGAACACGAGAAACAATTCCTCGAGCGTGCTTCATATCCAAAAGTAATTTCTCATCAATTAAGGAATCATCTTGTGTTGGCCAATCTTCCAAATGAACAGATTCTTTATCTCCACCAATATCTTTATAGATTGTTTCGGAAAGAAATGGCGCGAACGGCGCAATGAGTTTTGAAAACGTCAAAAGACATTCATGCAAAGTCGCAATCGCAGAATTTTTATCACTTTCATCTGTTCCCTTAAATCGCTCGCGGGAACGACGAACATACCAAGTTGAAAGATCATCAATAAAATCCCCGAACTCGCGCACTGTTTCAGTGATGATGTAACTTTCAAGTTTTGAAGTTGTTTCTTTTGTGAGTTTGTGAAGCCTCGCAAGAATCCAGCGATCGAGAATATGAACAGAAGCCGAAGAAGTTGAAGACGCTGAAGCTGGAACAAACATCTTCCAAAACTCAACAACGTTCGATAAAATTCCAAAATTCTTTTTCACCATTTCTGAAAGAGCTTTCTCATCAAACCGTTTTGACTCGCCGGGCTGATTTATCGTGTACATGTACCAACGCACAGCATCTGCACCATACTTTTCAATCACGTCCATTGGCAAAACAATGTTTCCAAGCGACTTGCTCATCTTTTTTCCTTCAGCATCCAAGACGTGTCCCAAACAAATCACATTTTTGAACGGCCGTTCTTTCCCAAGCAAAGTCGAAACAGCGAGAAGTGTATAAAACCATCCGCGAGTTTGATCAATCGCTTCGGAAATATAATCGGCCGGGAATCCTTCACCAGAATCAACAAGTTCTTTATTTTCAAATGGATAATGCCATTGCGCAAACGGCATTGCGCCAGAATCAAACCAAACATCACAAACATCTGGAACGCGTTTGGCAACTTGAGAACATTTTTCACACTTCAATTCGATCTCATCGATGTAAGGACGATGAGGGTCAAAAGTTTTTTTGTCCACGTTTAACTCTTCAAAACTTCCAACACACATTTGATGTTTACAACTAACACATTCCCAAATTGGAAGTGGCGTTCCCCAATATCGTTCGCGCGAAAACGCCCAATCTTTTACTTCACGAAGCCACTCGCCAAAACGCCCATCTTTAATATGTTCTGGCTCCCAATGAATATTATCGTTTTGTTTCAAAAGCTCATCGCGTAATTTTGTCATTGCGATATACCAAGAGTCTTTGGCGTAGTAGATCAATTTGGTTTTACATCGCCAACAATGCGGATATGAGTGTTCAAACTTTTCTTTTGAAAACAAAAGTCCTCGATGCGCCAAATCTTTTATGATGTCCACTGCGACATCTTCATCTGTTACAAAACGACCAGAGAGAAAATCCATCCCTTCAATAAACGTCCCGTCAAGTTTCACAAGGTGATGTTTTGGAAGACCAATTTTATTTCCTAATTCAAAGTCATCAACTCCGTACATGACAGCCGTATGAACAATACCTGTTCCGTCTTCGGTTGTGACAAAGTCCGCTGGGACAATGGACCATGCAGGAGAGTGATGGAGTAGGTCACACAAAAATGGAAACAATGGCTCGTACTTTTTTCCAACGAGCTCTGAACCTTTTACTTCTTCGACAATTTCATATTCGTCTTTCAAAATTCCGAGACGCTCCTTCGCTAACCACAAAAATTCGTCGCCTTGTTTAACCTTCACATAATCAATATCTTTCCCAACCGCTAGCGCGACGTTTCCCGGTAAAGTCCATGGCGTCGTTGTCCACGCAAGAATATATTCCTGCTTTTTCTTCCCTTTCTGCCATATCTCCCCTGTGACCTTAAACTTTGCCGTGACTGACAAATCCTTCACATCCTTATACCCCTGCGCGAGTTCATGGCTAGACAAAGACGTTCCACATCGCGGACAATGCGGCGTCACGCGATAATCTTTGTAGAGCAATCCTTTATTCCAAACTTGTTTAATAACCCACCACAAAGATTCAATATATTCCGGCGCGTAAGTGACATATGCGTTTTCAAGATCAACCCAAAAACCGAGCCGTTTGGTAAACTCTTCCCATTCCTTTTTATATTTCCAAACGTTTTGTTTGCACAACTCATTGAATTTCGCGATTCCAAATTCTTCAATCTGTGCTTTTCCAGTAAATCCAAGTTGCTTTTCGACTTCAATTTCAACTGGCAGACCATGTGTATCCCAGCCGCCTTTTCTCACAACGCGATACCCCTGCATTGTTCGAAAACGTGGAATACAATCCTTAAACGCGCGAGCTTCGGCGTGATGGATTCCAGGACGTCCATTTGCTGTTGGAGGACCTTCAAAAAACACAAACGGACCTTTCGGCGCGTCTTTCTCTAATGTTTTCTTGAAAATCTGATTGCGTTCCCATTTTGATAGTACCTCTTGTTCTTTTTCAGAAAAATTCATACGGATCGAGTATGCCAAAAAATCTGGAAAAAATCAAAAAAAATATAACACAAAAAGAAAAGCCCTGTCTGAAGATACAGACAGGGGCAAAGAGTCAAAGAGACAAAGAAAATAACTAAGTGAACAAGAAACCAAGTACTAGCTTGCGAGCATCGCCGCGGGATTCTGGTCATTCCAGCCATCGACGAGCCAGCTGAAGTTCCAGTTCCACGCACCGTCGTCCCAGCACAGGCAGCGAACGCACAGGTTGTCACTCGGGTCGCGATAAACCGTACCCCAGAAGTAGATGTAGTGGGTATTCCCGTTCTCGTCGACCTTCCAGTCTTCGGGGATGATCTCGGGGTGAGCGATAAGGTAGTCGAGAACACATGCGTTCAGGACAGGAACCTTGCTGTTCTCAAGTTCCTTGCGGAGCTTGTTGCCTTCGATCATCTTACCGTCTTTCTGGTTCGGCGAGAAGTGAAATTGGATCTTCGTGAGATCGAGTTCAAGCTGACCTTCGCCAACGTGTTTCTCAATCACCCACTTACCCTTTTTCCACGATGCAGGCATGCAGTCGCCCACGAGATCGACGATGTGCTTGATGATATGAATGATGGCAGTGCCGCGTACAACATGCAGAACCTGCGCAAGTAGATCACCCTGACCGAGCTTGTTCACATCGGCCTTTGTCCATCTGTTGCGAGCAAAACCCATTTCAAGATGATGACCGAGACCTTGCCCCATTTCGAACTCGTCACTCATAACTTGTTCTCCTTTTTACGACACGTCCGTTTGGACTCGTCACATTTTTGCCAGCGGGCTTCTGACAACTCGCCAGATTTACCATAGCAAGAAATCGCCCTTTTTAGAGCAACTTTTTGCCAGAGTCAATCTGACTTTGATACTCTAATCTACAATAAAATGGCTGGTTTGTCAATAGTTGGTCAGGAGCCAAATTTTATTCCCTGAGCCTGTCGAATGGATAAAATTTGGCTTGTTTGTCTAAAGCCTTCGACAAGCTCAGACAATAATATGAGTATACCAATGGTCCTGTCAGCTTTAATTCACATTTGTGCTAAAATACTCGCACTATGGAAAAACAAACAATCTACATGGGAGCTGACCATGGAGGATGGGCTCTTAAAGAAGCGCTCGAGGATTACTTGAATGTTAAAGGCTATAAAGTGGTTGACATGGGAAACCAAGACCTTGTCAAAGACGACGATTATCCAGAATTCGGATACGCTGTTGCAAAACGCGTTGTGACAGATGAGGGGTCGCACGGAATTGTGATTTGCGGAAACGCACAAGGAATCTGTATCGTTGCCAATAAAGTAAAAGGTGCGCGTGCGGCAACTGGGTTTGATGAACAAGTCGCGAAAACTTCTCGAACAGATGACAATGCAAATGTTCTCTGCTTGCCAGGAAATCACATAAAAATGGAAGAAGCCAAAAAAATCGTTGATATGTGGCTCTCAACAGAATTTTCCAAAGCAGACCGCCATATTCGACGTTTGAACAAAGTGACAGAAATCGAAAATCAAGAATACGGAAACCCTTAGAAAATATGTTAGAAATCGTCCCAGCGCTATTAGTCGAATCTGAAAAAGAATTTGAAACAAAATTTCGCGCGATCGAAAACGACTGTGTGCTCGTTCAAGTTGATGTTCTTGATGGAACGCTTTTTCCAAACACAACTTGGTTTGACCCTGTCGCGATCGGCGCGATTAAAACAAAAGTTGAAATCGAAGCGCATCTCATGGTTGAAAATCCAATTCCAATCGTCGAACAGTTCAAACAATTCGTTCCAACTTTCAAACGAGCAATCGTAAGCGCCGAAATGCACCGTCCGCTTGGAGCTGTTGTCGGTCACTTAAAAGACATCCTCGGGCTTGAAGTCGGCGTTGCAATCAATCCTGAAACTCCGCTCCATGAAATCGAGGAAGTTTTGCACACGATTGATCAACTGACTATAATGAGTGTTCATCCTGGTTCACAAGGACAAACATTCGGTGATTCACAAAACTTTTCCAGTCCAGACGCAATCTTTGAAAAAATCGATCAAGCGCGTAGCCACAGAAAAGATATAACAATAGAAATAGACGGTGGAATAACAGAAGAACTCATAAAACCACTAATAAAAGCCGGGGTACAAAGAATCTGTATTGGTTCACTAATCTTCCGATCTGAAAATCCAAGTGATAAACTCAAAGAGTTAAATAAATTTATCTTATGAAAAAATTTATTCCTTCCTTCTTGGCCCTCTCGGTCATCTTGGCCCTCTTGGCCGTCCCTGCCTACGCCGCTGTTCCTGTTTCTTCGCTTCAATCAGGCGACCTAATCCGTAGCCAAACTTATTCATCGGTTTACTACTATGGAGCAGACGGATTTCGTTATGTTTTTCCAAACGATAAAACATACTTCACTTGGTACAGCAACTTCGACAATGTAAAATGGATATCGGACAATGACCTTGCAACTATCCAAATCAAAGGAAATGTAACATACAAGCCCGGTGTAAAAATGATTAAAATAAATAGTGATCCAAAAGTTTACGCTGTTGCCGGAGGCGGAATACTTCGAGCAATAAATTCAGAACTGGTCGCAAAGGAATTGTATGGCGCAAACTGGAACAAACAAATTGACGATGTTCCGGATGGATTTTTTTCAAACTATAAAATCGGAAGCAAGATTGAACTTGTGTCGCAGTACAGCAGTAAAGCTGAAAAAGCCGATGCAATCGATATCAACTCTGACAAAAATCTCAAAGCCGCGAAAATCATTTCAATCTCAAACACTGGTTATGAACCTCCAACCGCAACAATTGAAAGCGGCACAGCTGTTCGTTTCATAAACAACTCAAATATAAATCAATCAGCAACTGAATGGGACAGTGTATGGGGAACTGGGACTCTAAAACCAGGAGAACATTTCACTCGATACTTTGTTGAAAAAGGAACTTGGAATTACTACTCAAAATATGTAAGCAAATCTGTAATGGGTGGCGCGATAATTGTAAAATAATCGTATATACCCTGAGCCCGTCGAAGGGTGTACCTCACTTATTGCCTTCGACAGGCTCAGGCAATATGATAAAATGACTTCACATTTTAACTTCTTACTTCTAACTTCTAATTCTATGACCCAACGCTTTTCTCTCACTCTTGTTTCTGCGTTCACAATCTTGGCCGCGGTTTTTGCAACAATGATTGGATGGGCTCCGATCGCAAGCGCACAGTCTTATGTAAAACCAGCTGATCTAAAATCAGGTGATCTTATTCGTGGACAGTCATTTTCATCTGTTTACTATTTTGGAAAAGATGAAATGCGATATGTTTTTCCAAACGACAAAACATACTTCACATGGTATAGCAACTTCAACAATGTGAAGTGGTTAACTGATGTTGATTTGGCAACAGTTCAAATCGGAGGAAACGTGACATACAAGCCTGGAGTCAAAATGATCAAAATCAACAGTGATCCAAAAGTTTACGCGGTCGGAAGTGGAGGAACACTTCATTATGTATCAACAGAAGCTATCGCAATAGCTTTGTACGGAAACACATGGAACAAAATGATTGATGATATGCCGGATGGTTTTTTTTCCAACTACAAAATAAGTAGCGTTATTGAAAATGCAGGCAGTTTCAGTGTTACAGCAGAAAAAGCCGAAGCAACAGACATAGATACTGATAAAGGTCTTCAAGCTCCTGTTGTTATAACCATGACAGATAATACGTACACACCAAGCTCGGTTTCCGTTACTGCTGGACGAGCTGTCAAATTTATTAACAATGGAGCAACAAAGCACTCGGCAAGTTCTGAAGATGGTTCATGGGGAACAGGGACAGTGCAACCTGGAGGAAAATTCATTAAGTATTTCAAAAAAGCAGGTTCGTTCCCATTTCACTGTTCAGATCATAGCAGTATGACAGGAACGATCACAGTACAATAAACTATAAAACAGAGTGGCAACACTCTGTTTTTTGTTTGTGCTACAATAGTTTCACTATGCCCAACCTGACTCTTGGACCAAAGGTACGAAAACCGCTTCACTTACACGATAAAAAACTCAAACATCTTGAAGAAAAAGCTTTTGCTATACGCGAAGATATTGTCAAAATGCTTGTTGAAGCTGGTTCCGGCCACAGCGCAGGTCCGCTTGGAATGGCGGATATTTTTACAGCTCTTTACTTTCATGTGATGGTTCATGATCCAAAACGTTCAAATTGGAAAGATCGCGATCGTTTGATTCTTTCAAACGGCCATATTTGTCCTGTTCGTTACGCGACAATGGCTCACGCCGGATATTTTCCAAAAGCATGGCTTAAAACTCTGCGAAAATTCGGTTCACCTCTTCAGGGCCATCCGGAGCGTGAAAAATTATCTGAAGCTGAAACAACTTCTGGCCCACTTGGGTCTGGTTCATCGCAAGCTGTTGGAATGGCTTACGCAGGACTTCTCGATCGCGCACCATGGCGTGTGTACTGTGTAATGAGCGACGGTGAACTTGAATGCGGACAAACTTGGGAAGCAATGCTTTTTGCAGGACGAAATAAACTTTACAACTGCACATTTATTATTGATCGAAACAATATCCAAATTGATGGACAGACTGAAGAAGTAATGCCGCTTGAACCTTTGCAAGAAAAATTCGAAGCATTTAATTTGAATGTGATTCGTTGTGCTGGAAATTCAATTCGTGATTTTGTAAATGCGATTGAACAAGCACATGGCATGAGCGAAAAAGCAACGGTTATAATCGCTGATACTGTTCCTGGATACGGAGTAGATTTTATGGAACACAATTTTCTGTGGCACGGTAAACCACCAACATTCAAAGAAGGAAAAGAAGCGCTCGAATGGCTTCGCACACTTGGAGGAAAAATAAAGAGCGAACACGAATAGATAATTTATGTCCAGAGCAATGCTTAAGTAATCCTAAATACGAATCAACATTTGTGACATTCAGTCGCATCAACATTCTCCTTTTGATTCTTGCACGGAGTACACGATAGTAAGGTAGCGTGACATAGCCAAGAAAATCAATACCTTGGTTTAGTTTACAAATTTCAATTTTTTTTGGATGAAGAGTGAGTCTACGTTCTTGCCAAAGCCATTGCTCGATGACAGGAATGAATGAGAAGAGTTTGCTTTTGTCTGAATCTACAATCACAACATCATCGGTATATCTAATGTAATACGGAATCCGAAATTCTTCTTTAATAAAATGATCAAATGCATCAAGGTACACGTTTGCAAACAATTGTGAAGTTAGATTACCGATGGGAAGTCCTATTGGTTGTCTGACTTCAAATAACGACCCCCCCCCAACAGTGTGCTGTTTAGAGAAGCTAGAAATAATCTCTTTGACCAAAACAAATGTACGCTCACAATCAATCTTTCTTTTAAGAATTCGAAGTAAAATCTCGTGATCCACCGAATCAAAAAATTTCTTAATATCAAATTTGAGAATCCAACATTGTCCTCTGTAATTATCACTAACATTTCTGGTAAATTTCTCAAGACGGTCAACGGCGGCATGTGTGCCTTTTGCTATCCTGCAACTGTAACTGTCGAAAATAAACGAGTGATCAAAAATTGGATAAAGAACTCTATACACAGCATGATGAACAAGTCGATCTCGCACTGTCGCTTTATGTATCACGCGATGTTTGGGATCAAAAATATGGAAACGCTGATAAGGGCCGTGTCGATAATTATTACTCGAAAGATCAATATGAAGAGAAAATACGTTATCTTCAAGATGTCTTTCAAATCCTTGTACATCTTTCTTTCGTCGTTTACCACGCTTAAACTCCTTCCATGCAAAAAATAAATTCTCTAGTGAAATGATTTGGTCAAACATATGAACACAACACCAGTATTCCAAAAAAGTTATGATTTTTATAAACAGCTCTATATAAACCTCAGACAAATTCCAAAGCGTGACAGATTTACATGGGGTGAAAAATGCGACGAAATGGCGATTTGTCTTATCAAAAGCATCGCCGAATCGGAATTTAGTCAACCACAACAAAAACGACTGCTACTTAAAGACGCGAGCAGGACAGTCGATCTTCTAAAAATATATATACGACTTGGATTTGAGCTTCGTATATTAGACCAAAAGAAGTACATCTCAATACAAAACGAACTTCAGGAAATAGGCAAAATGCTGGGCGGATGGATAAAATCTGTCTAGCACAGCCAGGACACGGAACGCGATATTGTCGTTCTTGTTGTCAGACCAATTTCTGTTCACGTCCGAAAGACCACCGTTGTCGCGATTACCGACTATGAGCCGATTGTCGGAACCAAACTTTTTAACATTCCGTGTCCAAATTTATTCTTGTCCATCTGTTACAACCAAAATCAATATCTCTCCGTTCTGTGTTTGGCGGCGGTCCGCTCAAGACAAAAACAAGCAGTACTTTTCGAAGCTGGCGACTTGTTGCCTTGGCAAATAAGTTCACGAGCCGCTTCTAAAAAATTATATCAAACAAAAACAGCTCTTGAAATCTGATCAGAAAAATGACCAAGAATCCAAGAGCTAAGTGACAAAGAGCCTAGAGCACTGCCAGGACACGGAACGCGA
>JAGVFR010000028.1 GCA_020057555.1 bacterium
ACTCCACGAGCAAGCCAAGCAGTTGGCTTGCTCAAGTCTCACCAACAAAAACGCCCAGCTTGCGCTGAGCATTATTGTTGGTGACCCCAGGGGGAGTCGAACCCCCCTTACCAGGATGAAAACCTGATGTCCTAACCGATAGACGATGGGGCCGCGCGGTTAAACGGCGTCACGAAGATATCATACAGTTACAATATTATCAAGAGGAACGGATTCATGAGATAATAAAATAGTATGAAATCATCTTTTTTATTTTTGCTTTGCACATCGCTCCTTTTTTCTGGTTGTGGACTTAGACTGCCACAAGTCTCTGTTCCATTAAACAACGCGACTCCAATAAGTGACCCTGCTCCAGCTATTCAACAAAAACAAAATATCAATAATGACCAGCCAAAGAACGATGACATATCATTTCAAAAACTTTTTGAAGGTCAAATTGACGCGCCGCTTTGGCTGTTTGCTGTAATCGATGATGAGGAGCAGGTTGTTCTTTCTGCTGAAAAAGATCAAGAAATAATCATGGCAAAATTTGATCCAAACAATCCTAAAGCAAAACTTAATTGGAAAACGATCATTTCAAAAACAGAAGTTGGAGGCGTTGCCGATCACTGGCATGTTTTTGCACACGGCTATCATTATTTTGTTTTTTCACAACCAAAAGCCGATTCAGCCTATGCAGTGAAAGTTGATAAAAATTTTAACCGTGTAGCAATAAAGCATATTGTTGATCGCTATGAAGTTCCAAAAAAAGAAAGACCACCGTTTGGAGGAGAATACTTGATCACAAACGATATGTTTCTTGTTCCTGAATCAGAAGGTGTGACAGCCGCGTTCTTTCTGCCAACAATTGGCCATAAGTTATTTCGAATGGATAAAAACTTAAACGTCTACGAAACAAAAAATATCGGCGGTGGAAATATTACACACGGAAATGGCTCAAGCGCGATCATGACGAAAAAAGGATTTGATGTGCTCGCAAGCGACACGATTATGTTGTTGCAACAAAGCGGTGTACAACTTCTTCAATATGATAAAAATTGGAATTTTGTTGAAGCTAAAGAGTTAGTTGATAATGACAATCAATCAATTGGAATGGTAAGTGGAGTTTATCTTGATGATGGCGGTCTTGTTTTACACTCACGTACAAATGTCAATGCGTACGGCCGTGGTGAAATGCCTCCACCTCCAACACAAGGTGTGTTGACTGACGACGGCGGAAATATCGCAAGGTATTTATTTGATCCTGACGGACAACTTGTAAGCACTGATTATTTATACGAAGGAACAAACGCGCACAGGCCTCACACTGCTTTACTCAACGATCTTCTAATAACAACTTGGGATGGAGGAAAAAGTGGCACAACTTTAAGAATCGATAAAATTCAATAAACAAATGTGCTACTATATAAATATCTTTCTATGAAACAAATCAGCTCGCCCCAACACATGACAATTGAAAAATGGTTTTTCATAATGATGACTGCGGTTGTCGTGTATCTATTTTGGCAAATCATCCAACCATTCGCGCTTGTGCTTCTAACAGCCGCAGTTGTTGCAATTGTTCTTGCTCCAATTGATAGAAGAATAAACAAACATCTCAAGCACCCTCGCTTATCAGCCGCAATTCTTTCAATCGGTGTTGTGATTCTAGTTTTCGTCCCATTACTTCTAATCGCGCTTGTCATGATTCGCCAAGCTTCAGATCTTTTACAAAATTCTCTTGGTGACAACGGATGGGTAGCAAGTTTTCAAACAATCTTTCTACCACTGCTATCTTTTTTGCCAGAAAATATTCAGGTTTACATTCTGGCGTATGATTTTCAAGAACTTGGCGCAACAGTAGGAAAATGGGCTTTGCAAAACATTGGAAATATTTTCTCGAGCGCAACAAATCTTTTACTCAACACTTTCCTCTTTTTCATTGCACTCTACTATCTGATTGTTGATCGAGAAAAATTACAGGATGAAGTACTTGCTCTTAGCCCACTTCGTGATTCACTTGATAAAAAAATGTTCAAACGTGTTGTGGCAACTGTCCGATCTATTGTCTTTGGAGTTCTCATCCTATCGTTTATCCAAGGCGGACTTGCCGCGATCGGACTTTCTATTTTTGGTGTGCCAGGCGCGCTAATTTGGGGAGCAGTAACAGCTCTTGCCGCGCTTGTACCAGTTGTTGGAGTCGCGCTTGTGCTTGCTCCTACTGTTTTATATCTCTTCTTCACAGGATCAACAACTGCCGCATTTGGACTTCTAATATGGTCTGTTGTGATGGTGGGCTTGGCTGACAATTTACTTGGCCCTTATCTCATCAAAGGAACAACAAACATGCATGCCTTTCTTGTTTTGCTTGCTGTGCTTGGCGGGATTCAACTGTTTGGATTTATTGGAATAATTATCGGCCCAACAATCCTTGCGGC
Source organism: bacterium (assembly GCA_020057555.1). Lineage (GTDB taxonomy): Bacteria > Patescibacteriota > Patescibacteriia > UBA9934 > GWF2-40-263 > JACQXU01. Next base: position 2,418 of record JAGVFR010000028.1, read on the forward strand.
ATTTTTGGCGCTGATTGAATTGTATAAATCCGGCGTACTTTCTAAACCAACATTTTAGCTGTTGCTACTACTGCGGCGCGAGCGTAGTCTTCAAGCCTTGGTGAAATTTGTTCTGGTAATATTTCCGGGCCTAATATTCCAAGACCAATCGGTTTCATAAATTCAAGTTGAAGTTTGATAATCGCATCGTAAACAACATGGCCCATAACAAGGCCGTGTTTTGTTTCACCGCGTTCGATAATTCCAAGTGCGACAGCTCCATCGATGTCATCACGCATTAAAAGCCGTTTGAGCGCGAGTGGTTTTTCAATCGAACCAGGAACCCAAACTTCTTCGACAATTTCAAGATTATTTTCTTTTGCTGTTGCACGAGCAACTTCTAGCATTCTTGTAACATGTACTTTGTGAAAAGCTCCTAGAACAATAGCAATTTTTTTCATATAATTTATTTCTGCATTATGGTTTCAACTGTCTCCACAATCGCTTGAGTCATCGCATCAATCTCAACATTCACTTTATCTCCAACTTTTTTTTCTCCAAACCGTGTCAAACGCAATGTTTCTGGAATAAACCAAACTTGAAACATGCCCTTATCTTTTTTCGCGTCAACAACAGTTAAACTTGCGCCATCTAAACCAATAAAACCTTTTGATAAAATATATTTCATCCAAACTGGATCAACTTTGAAAGTCATGGCTTTGTTATTTTCCGATTCGTGCACGGAAATTATTTCCGCAATTGTTGAGACATGACCTGACATAACATGGCCGCCAATCTCGTCCCCTATTTTTGCTGAACGTTCAATGTTCACAAAATCACCTTCTTTCAAATCACCAAGTGTTGTTTTTCGCAAAGTCTCTTCCATTACATCAAATCGCACACGATCGTTTGTGATTTGAACAACGGTCAAACAGACTCCGTCAACGGAAATGCTTGAACCTAAAGAGATTGCTTCGTCCTGCCACGACAGGACTCGCAATGACACCGTACTTATTGCAACTTCAAAACTTCGAAGACCTGGCTTGTCTTCCAAAATAACGATTGGAAATTTTCCTTTGATAATGCCTGTGAACATATGGAGTCAATGAAGTTAAGGTAGTCAATTTAGTCAATTTAGTCAATTGATTTTAACAAACGACTTTTTGACTTCTTTGACTCTCTTGACTCCACTGACTTTTTCTACAAAAAAGACCCTTTCGGGTCAAGAGACGTTATGGTGCTCGCAGGTTGTTATCGCGAAGAAACGCGTTGATCGTATCGGTAATCTGTTCTGGATCACGCGTTGAACCATTTCCTCGCGCGTTTCCAAAAACAATGTCCCCACCTCCAAAATAGTCCTCCTCAAGTTCGTTCGAGTTAAGATGTGCACAAATCTCTGGTACGGGAAACCACCAGATATACGCGCTCTTTCGGCAAATCGTGTACACCCATCTACCGTCGGGTTTTTGACGCGCGCTGACAAAAGCGCGAATGCCACGTCGTGCCATTTTCATTCGAGCATGCAGTCCGATCTCGCGAACCATTATCCATTCTTCTCCGCAACCGAGAACTTCATAACGATCATCGATCGGAAGTTTATTGCTTCGAGAGGCAAGAAATTCACTCACGCGATGCGTTACATCACGCAAAACACCCATAAACGCATGGCTGTCTTTCATGTCGATCGCACCAGAAAATCGAAACTGCCAATATGGTTCGAAGACCCACGCGGCTTGTCCAACAATCGGCATGTCACGTGGAACATCAAGTAACCCACTGGCTCTGTCCATGTCCTGAACATAACCGTACAGACGATGCAATGCTGGGTTCACAGGAGCACGAACGATCCAATGATGTTCAAGAGCGTACCAAGACAGGCCAACATCTGGATCACAATCGTTCATCCAAACATGAACGTCTTCATCGCCTGTCGGCAAAAACATGTCAATGAGACCTTCACGCACTGCAACGAGAACTTGCGTGGAAGTGCAAAGCATTGAACTTCGCGGCGGACCACGATGATGATCGAAATTAATATGCGGACCGCGCGGATCAAATGCTGGTGGATCATATACAAATCCATCAAGCGCAATAGAGCGTGGTGGCATGTTCGCCTTAAAGTGTTCCCATGTGACTGGAGTCATCTTTGGGTGCATTTCTGGAATGAACGGCATCTTTTCCCTTTCAGACACCAAATGGTGTTTTGACAAATTACGCCAAACGTAGCCACATGTCAAAGAATCATATAAAATGTTTTTATATGCAACCGTTTCTTCTAACCTCACTACTTCTTTTTCTTGTTTGGCTTTTACTTGCTTTTTTTTCACAAAAAACAAGACGCGAGCAAATTATAATGAGTCTTGTCGGACTCGTTCTCGCGCCTGGAATTCTTGTTATTGTTTCAAGTGATTATCGCAACATTATTTCGAATTCGTTCGCTGGCGTTGGAATTGAAGATTTGCTTTTTTCGTTTTCTCTTTTTGGCATCGCCGCTGTTATTTATCAAATCGTTGTCGGAAAACACACACACAAATTAAAAGGTGAACGATATCGTGCTGAACATCCAGCAGTACATTGGTATATTCATCTTGTTCTCACACTTGGTCTTTGGGCGTTTATTTCTCTTTTGCTTATTGAGGTTTTTGAACTTGCATCAATACGAGCTCTGATTGTTGGTGGTTTAATAATTGGAATCTACACAATCGCTGACAGAAAAGATCTTTTGCTCGATGCACTTTTGTCAGGATTATTTACAGCGATTCTTGTTTTTCTGTCAGAACAAATTTTTTTCGCGCGATTGTTTCCAGATGTAGTCGGAAATTTTTGGCGATTCGACAATATGACATCATTTTTAATTGGCGGCGTACCACTTGAAGAACTTATGTGGGCAGCTGTTGTTGGATTTGCAATCGGACCTTTGTACGAATGGTTACGGAGATGTGAGTTGAAATAATCCACAGCAGACGATTGACAAACAAACTTTTTCGTGATTAAATATAGATGAATCGAGTTGAAAAAATAATCCTCCCACTAATTCATGGGAGGTTTATTTTCCAAAAACATGTATGTCTTCAAAAGAAATTACAACTAAACATCTATCTCGACAAATAAACACGCTTGAAGGACGTTTCGATTCACTTGAAGGACGTTTCGATTCACTTGGAAATCAAGTAAGTACGCTTACAAATCGTCTTGATGAATTTATTATGTTTACACTGGAACATGTCGCAACAAAAGAAGATCTTTCTGCCGCCAAAGAAGAACTCCGAAGTGAAATGAATGTTCAAAAATTGGATATTGTTGATCGAATGGACGATAAATTTGCCGATTTTAAAAATGAATTTAAAATGCTTTACGAAGCCTCTGATAAAAAATTCAATTCGCTCATCGAACTTCTGCAAAAACGAAAAGGGATAAGCAAACAAGAAGCAGTGAGACTACTCGGTCATTCGTATTCCGGAACCGCAAGATAAAATATACTTGGATTTATTCCAAGTGTTTGTTTCCCAGCTTGAAAAACCAAAAGACCATCGCTGGCCGTTCTAACTTCTTCCCCATCAGCATATGTTCCGACAAGTTCCCCATTCTTAACTGGCAACCAACTTTCAGTATATCGATCGTCGGAATACTGAAAATTCTTGAATTTATTTCGCTCACAAAAAATCAAACGGAACACATGTTGTTCTGTTTTTTTTGTTATTGATGGATCTATTGTCACTCCGATTTTTTGGATAAACCCATCGTCTATCGAACCAATTTCTTTCAAAACATGAAGAATGATTTGCAAAGCGCGAGGAGTTGAAGAAAAATCTTTTTGAAATCCCATTTCATACGCAAGTCCAGTGCCGCCATGACGATTGACCCAAGAACAAGTCGTTGGAGCCTGCTCAAAATTTCTATCATCAATTCCAACATCACGACCGAGAATCGAATGGACATTCAAGATATAAGAAACCGGAAAGAATTTACACACTCGCGCGTGTTCTTTTGTAAAAGTAGTAAGACCAATAAATGGAACTGTGCGATCAGTGCTAACTGAATGAAGATCAAAAAAATAATTCACGCTTGCTAAAATATCCTTGAGTTCAGCCGCGCGTTTTTGATCTGATAATTCCATCTCTTTTGGATCAGAAAAAAATTGTTCGTGAAAACATCTGTTCAAATCACGAATTCCGGATAAACTTCGCGTGTCTTTTGCAACTGCCTCTGGATTTCCAATCCCTAAAAATAAATCGCCATTCACAAAAGAAAATTTGTGTGAACCGCTCGGCACATCAGAATCTAAACCTAAACTTTGAAGAATGGTTCGAATAACTTCAACACCTGTTGTTTCATCTCCATGTGTTCCACCAAACACAACAACTCGAGGACCGGGTTTTGTTCCGTGTAAATGACTAATATATCTCGGGATTGGAAGGTTGGGCATAAATACTTTGACAAGAAAAACTCTGTTCACTAATATGCGTTGGTGTTCTGACTAAACAAAGAGTAACACATGGAGGTGCCCGTGACTATTCGGCTCAAGCCGGCGGAAGCATTGGTTCTTGACCTTCTTTCCGGAGCATTTCCGAACGTACTAGATCATCCTCGTCGTGTAGGAGCTGAAGATGAGTTCATCGTCGTCAACAAAGACGACGGCACAATGGCAAACACACTCGCGATCCTTCCTGAAATGGTAGCTGGAGGATGGACACCGAAATTCGATGCTGTCACCAAAGAACTTGTTGGTGTACGCAAAGGAGAAACTGAAGTAGGAACAGACGTCGGTGTTGGAACGCTTGAGGTCGGATTCCCGCCAGTCATCAATCTTCTTGATCATCTTCCGACTCGAGAAGAAGTACTGCGCGAAGTCGATCAATACCTTGCGCAAAAAAACATGTGGCGACTCGACGATTACGCAGTTCAGCCTGTCACAATTCCGAATCTCGAGCATTGGTCGCCAAAAGGTCGTGGAAATTTCTTCCGCACTTTCTTTTCACGAGACGTTGATGTTCAAACAGCATCAGCGGCAAGCCAAGTTCATGTAGAAGTAACGCTGGAGGAAGTGGTTCCTGTTCTCGAAATGCTCCTTGCTCTTTCTTCTGTGCTTGTAGCTCTCAATGCAAATGCACCGATCTGGGGCGGGAAGCCTGATCCACTTGGAATGCTCGCGGCACGCCAACATTTCTGGGATAGGTTCACACCGCAAAAGGGATGTTGGTCCAATGTTCATGTTGGACTTCCGAAATTCGAACCTCCCTACGCCGAACAGCCTCCGTCTTCACTTAGACAACTTGCCGAATGGATCTGTGGAACCAAATTCCTAGTACATATAGAAAAGGGACAAGTTATCACCCCCAACGTTCCTTTCGGTGTTTGGTGCGTAGAACAGGAAAATAAGCTGACCGAGTCACAACTTCGCTCAGCATACGAAAGCCACGAAGGAACTCTATGGTGGGATGCTCGGCCTCGCGTTCCGTTTGGGACAATCGAGGTTCGACCGTCTTGCCAGAACATTCACGCAGTCAGCTCTGACGCACTTGTGCTCGGTCTTGTCGAGAACTGGCGCAACGCACTCGATCATGTCAGACATAGTTGCACACACGAGGATTGGAGACGTGTGCGATTTCAGTGTTTGAAAGAAGGGCTCCGTGCTCGTGGCGTGGCCGAAGTCGCACGCAACACTCTCACTCTTGCGAAGGAAGGTCTCTTGCGCCGAGGGTTTGGTGAGGAAAAGTTGCTCCTTCCTCTTTACCGGCGTGTTGATGACCTTACTTCTCCAGGGCTCGAAAAACTTCATATCTTCAACGAAGGTGGAATGCCAGCGCTTCTGCGGCATCTACTCATCTAGCACTCTTCACTCTCTCAACGGCATTACTGCCGTTTTTTTTATTTATAAATGATCGTCCCTCTTCCAATGGGGGACAATCCGGCGGAGCCGAACCAGGTATTCAGGCCTGGCAGGGGCCACCCAAATAACAACAAAGAAGCCGTGGCACTATGTCGGAAGGAACAGCGGCGACAGTCCGATGGCCTGGAGATATAGTGCCACTGCTTCTTTACCTCCCCTTGGTAATGGGAGGAATTAAAAAAGACCGTGTTGAAACGGTCTAGCAGATCACTTGGTGACTTGCGCGTGAAGCCGTTGTTCCTCGTCAACAACAACGGACGGTTCAAGGCGCAGAAAGAGCATAAAGATAACACCTAGTTCATGTCCGGGTTCCAGTTTCGGAATCTGCCAAAGCAGATCTTCGCCATGTATCTGGAGCATATCACGCAGACGCTTGGCCTGGAATGGCATGAACGGTTCAGTCAGAATCGACAGAGACGCAAGCACTTGAAGCAGTACATGGAGAACAGTTCCAGCACGCGCAAGGTCTGTCTTGAACACTGTCCACGGCTCTTCGTGTTGCATGTAGCGATTCGCTTCCTGCACAAGAGTCATGACAGCTTCGATCGCGTGTCGAAATTCTGTTGCCTCAATGAACTTTCCGACCTTTCCAAAGGTCGTCACGCATTGAAGCAGAAGTTCGTCGTCTACCGCACGAAGTTCGCACAGTTCAGGAACCTTGTTATCGAATCTCTTCTGAACGAATGAGAGAACTCGGTAAACAAGGTTGGAGTAGTTGTTCACGAGTTCGGAATTCGTGATTTCAACGAAGCTCTTCCACGTGAAATCCACATCCTGTTTTTCCGGACCGTTTGCGAACAAGTAGTAGCGAAGCCGATCAGGATCATGGCGCGAAAGATAGTCCGGCGCCCAGATCGCCCAGTTCTTGCTTGTTGAAAGAGGCTGGCCTTCAAGCCCGAGGTACTCACTGCTCACGATGTGCCACGGAAGCGCTAATCCCCGAGCCATGAGAATGAACGGCCACATGAGCGTGTGGAACGGAATGTTGTCCTTGCCGATCACATAGTAAGCTTTCGCCCCCTCGCTCCAGAAAGGCTTCCAAGCGTCAGGATCGCCTTTCTGCCTTGCCCACTCCATGCTCGCGGTCAAGTAACCGTGAACAGCCTCGAACCAGACGTAGATTCGTCTGTTTTCCCAGCCTTGAAGCGGAATCGGAATGCCCCAATCAATCTTTCGACTGATCGCGCGAGGCTTGAGACCTTGGGTCAACCACCCTTCGGTCCACTTCTTGGCATTGTCGCGCCAGTGAGTTTGAGAACGAACCCATGTCTGTAGCTGTTCGGCAAGAGCCGGAAGGTTGAGAAAGAGTTCGCGCGAAGTCTCGAACGTGATCGCGCCTCCGCAGATCGCGCAGACCGGCTGGAGAAGTTCACTCGGATTGAGTTCCGAACCGCACGCGTTGCACTGATCACCTCTCGCGCCAGCAGTCTTGCACTTCGGACACGTTCCATTGATCTCGCGATCAGAACGTGTATCCATGCACGCGTCACAATGCGCGGCGTGATAATCGTCCTCGATAATGAACCCTTGCTTGTGCAGTTCAAGAAAACTCTCCTGAACACCTGCATAGTGCCACGGCTCCATTGTTGCTCCGTAGAGCGAGTACGAGAAGCCAAACTCCGAGAATGTTTGCGACACACTTGCGTGAAAACGCTCTGCAACGTCACGCGGAGAGCAACCCTCTTTACGCGCTCGCTGTGTTATGGGAGTTCCGTGACAGTCCGAACCGGACGTCCACAGAACCGTGTCTCCCATTGCTCTGAAGTAGCGCGCCAGCAAATCTGCTGGCATAAGCGCTGCGATGTGGCCCAAGTGAAGATTACCATTCACATATGGCCATGCTGATCCGATGTAGATTCTTCTTGAGCTTTCCATTTAGCACCTCTTTCTACTGCCTTTCGCAGTTGAAAAAGGGAACGCACCCTGCGTGCGGATGCATTCCCTAGACGTAGGTGGCGTGTACCGGAGTCGAACCGGTGACCTGAAGGTTATGAGCCCCCCGCTCTACCAACTGAGCTAACACGCCTATGATCATAACATTATGACCATGCCTAAGAAAACCCTATCTGAACTGAAAAAAATGTCAATAGCTGGAAGAAAAAACCGGCCATTTTAGCCGGTGAGAGAGTTTCAGACCTTTGCAAGGGCCTGATCGAGATCTGCCATGATGTCCTCGGGTTCTTCGAGTCCGATTGAGAGACGGATGAGACCACCAGTGATTCCCATCTTCTCCTGTTCTTCGACCGTGATGTCCGAGTGAGTCATGGTGCGAGGATGCTCGGCAAGACTGCGGACGAATCCGAGACTCACAGCGAGCAGTACCACCTTGAGCGAATCCAGAAAGACGGTGACTGCCTTTTCTGACTTGTCCTTGAGTTCGAAGGCGATCATTGCAGACGGACCAGACATCTGCTTGCGGTAGAGCTCGGCGTCTGTGCCTTCGAGCAGAGTTGGGAAGTACACCCTTGCGACCTTTTCGTGCGTTGCGAGCCATTCAGCTATGGCTGTCGCATTTTCTGCCTGCTTGCGCATGCGCAGAATGTAGGTCTGCATGTGGGTGAAGAGTTTGTGCGCCATTTCCGAAGACGGCGTAAAGCCCATGACAGTGCGATGTGCCAAGATCGCCATTTCGAACGGGACGCTTACAACGCCCTGATCGAACGACTTGATCGCGCACATCTTTCCTGTCCTGCCAACGAGGAATCCTGCGATGAGATCCGAGTGACCGCCCAAGTACTTGGTCCCGGAGTACAGACACACGTCAGCTCCAAGAAGGAGTGGGTGTTGGAAGATTCCAGCGAACGTGTTGTCGATCGCGAAGACCGGACGCGATTCATCGCCGTACATATCCTGGAGGAGATCTGCGATTGCTCGAATGTCCACCATTGCCATTGTTGGATTGGCCGGAGTCTCGCAATACACGAGACCGATCCGACCACCGAACTCCTTGATGGCATCGCGAACTGCTTCGAGGTTGCGCATGTCAACTGCGACTGCGCGGAATCCGAAGCGCGGAGCCACCTTCTCCATGAGAGCGTGAGTTCCGCCGTAGACAGGATGGCTGTAGAGAACGATATCCCTTCGAATCATGCCAAGCCCTGGATTTCCAGTATCCAGTTTCTGGTGGCATGCCGTGACCACGAGCATTGTCGCACAGCTCATGCCGGCCGGGCCAAGAAAAGCCCAGTCAGCGCCAGGCTCAATAGCCTTCATCATGCTCTCGACAGTGCTCATGCTCGACGTTGAAAGACGAGCGTAGATCGGTTCGGCCTTTCGAGTTCCGTCCGGGTCAAGTTCCTTCATGACCCTTCCGAGACCGTATGCACATCCGAACGCGAGTTGTCCTTCCTCGACCCCCGAGAACGCGAAGGTCGAGGCGTCAACAACAGGCGGTTGGACAGCTCCCTTTCCTTCGATTGGTTTGTACGCGGTCAGGGCTGCGGTATTGGACACGCGCGAGCCCTGACCGCCGCGCATCTCCATTTCTTCCTGACTAGTATCAATGGACATTATTCACCTCCTACGCTTTACAGCGTAATTGCCCATTAGGCCTTCCCAATTTGGGAGAGGTCTGCCTCAAGACTAGACCTGTAATATATTTATGTAAAGAATCCCTGGTGGATAAAGAAAAAACGACCAGTTACGGTCGTAGTTGCGCGACAAGATGTCGCTCTAGAGCACCACCTTCTCCCAGGGGAATTGCGGATGTCCGTAGTGGCCGTAGGCGGCCGTCTCACGGTAGGACCAGCCCTGTGGCCGGGTCAGATCGAAGAGGTCGATCATGCCGCCCGGGGAAAGTGGGAAGTTGTCTCGAACCCAGCGCTCGAAGTCGAACTCGGGATCGGACGGGTTGTACACGCACACGTCTACCGAGTCAGGATCGATCTGGCCGATCGTGTACGCGAGATGGATGAGTGCTTCCTCGGCCATGCCGCGAGCAACGATCGTCTTTGCGATGTAGCGCGCCATGTAGGCAGCGGTTCTGTCGACCTTGCTCGGATCCTTGCCCGAGTATGCGCCACCGCCGACCGGAACTCTTGCTCCGTACGCGTCACAGACGATCTTGCGACCAGTCTCGCCTGCGTCTGCCGCGAAGGAACCTTTGACGAACCGACCTGTTCCGTTGATCGTGCACGCCTCGAATGCGATATCTCCGACCACTGGAACGATGATCTCCTTGTGAACTTCATGACGAAGATCCTCGGTAGAAACATCGTCTGTATGCTGGGTTGCGATCGTGACGTGGACGACCTTTCCGTCCTTCATCACGACCTGACTCTTGTTGTCTGGCCGAAGGAACGAGAGAGTGCCGGCTTTTCGAACATGGTCAAGGCGCATGACGAGCTGACGAGCCACGTGGTAAGCGATCGGCATATAACCGTGATCGGGTGTGTCAACCGCGTATCCGACCATTGTGCCCTGATCGCCAGCGCCTCTGCGCTGAACGTTCGTGCCAAGCGCGATGTCAGGCGACTGCTGAACCACGTCGACATGGACACCGCTGACCTCGTCGTCGTTGTAGCCGATCTCGCGGTGAACCCGCATTGCGAGCTCTGGCAAATCGATCACACTTGCGGTCGTCATCTCACCGATGAGTGTGATGAACGTTTTGCCACCGGTCTCGATTGCGACACGGCTGTTCGGATCTCCTGCGAGCGCGGCATCAAGCACAGCGTCGCTGATCTGGTCGCAGACTTTGTCCGGGTGTCCCGGCCCAACGGTCTCAACCGTGATGTTGCCCCCTCTTTGGGGGCAAATCATACACATGTCCGTTCCCATTCGTGCCTCCAAATTCGTGAACATTCTCACGACTTTGTCAGCTTATGGAATACACTGAAAAACGTCAAGGGTTGTGCTATAATCAGACTATGGAATCAAAACAACAAACAAACTCTTTTCTTGATTCTCAATGGCTTTCAATTCCAGAAGGCCAACTTTCTGTTGATGTACATGAAACTCCGTCAGAGATTATCGTTCGTTCCGCTATTGCCGGAGTTCTATCAAAGGACCTTGAAATCGTTGTAAGTAATGACACACTTACAATTCGAGGAACACGGCACAATGAATCAAAAACAAAAAAAGGCTCGCGCACTCATATTCAAGAATGTCATTGGGGTGCGTTTTCACGATCAATCATTCTTCCATCACATGTTGATCCAAATAAAACAAAAGCCACTCTTCAACGCGGTGTTTTAACGGTTGTTATGAAAAAAATTGAAATGGACAAACATGTTCCAGTGCTTGATCTCGAAGATGTATGAAAAAGACAATCTTGTTTGTTGGTCTGGGGTTGGCAGTCATGATTATTTTTGTGACTGCACTTTTTTTTGTTTGGTCGCTCCCATATAAAAATCATATATCACCAAATGTTTGGATCGGCCCGATTGATGTTGGTGGACTTGATCCTGAAACAGCACGCGAAACAATTCAAACACAAATTGATTCACTTGTTGCAAATGGAATTCCAGTACAGATCAATGGAATTAGCAAACCACTTGCTCTTGCCACACTTGTTTCATCTGATTTGAATGAGGAAGTAACTTTTGATTTGGATCGTGCAATGCAGAAAGCTCAAGCCGTTCCGCTTGTTTCATTGAGATTGTGGAATAAAAAAATAATTCCGCTTACAGTTTCTATTGCAAAAGAAAATTTGAAAAAAAATATTTCTGAATTATTTCCAAACGCAGAAATACCGGTTCAAGACGCGCGATTTTTAATTGTCCCAACTGCAGTGAATAATGAATGGTCAGTTCAAGTGATTGAAGATAGAGCAGGAAATGAACTGAACTGGAATCCATTCTTTCAAACACTCGAAACTCAACTCATGAATCTTGATGATGCAGAGATCATTCTAAAAGTTTTTGACAAAGCACCTTTTGTAACAAAACAAATAGCAGAGCAACAAATAGATCAAGTGAACGAGATCCTAAAAAATGACCGGATTCAAATCTCGTATTCTGACGTATGGAAACAACCGCGAATACTTGAGCTTACAAAGTGGAAACTTTCAAAAATGCTTGTTCCAACTCAAAGTGAAAAAGTTGGAATCGATGAAACTCAACTAAATCTTTTCCTTGATGATTTTGCTAAAACATTTGAACGGCCAGCTCAAAACGCAAGATTTGTTTTTGAAAACGGACGTGTTATTGAATTTACTGAAAGCAAATCAGGAGTAAAAATTGATCGAGTTGTAATGTTCAATCTTCTTTCACAAGCAATTCAAGAACCAATCAATGATCCAATTCAACTTGCTGTTATTGTTGAAGAACCACTTGTAAAAACAGGAGATGTGAATGATCTTGGTATTCAAGAAATTCTTGGTTTTGGAACTTCAAGTTATCGTGGCAGTCCAATGAATCGCCGTAAGAACATTCAAAATGGAGTTCGGCTATTGAACGGACTTCTTATTGCGCCAGGACAAACTTTCTCTTTATTGGAAGCATTAAAACCATTTGATACAGAGAACGGATATCTCCCAGAGCTAGTAATCAAAGGAGACAAGATCACACCAGAACTCGGAGGAGGACTTTGCCAAATCGGAACAACAACATTTCGTGCGACAATGAACTCTGGTCTTGCGATTGTTGAACGTCAAAATCATTCACTTGTTGTTTCATATTACAATGATCCTGCAAATGGAAACCCTGGAACTGATGCAACTATCTATGAACCTGCTCCTGACTTCAAATTTTTGAATGACACTGGTAATTACATTCTTTTCCAAGCAGAAAATTTAACAGACACACAAGAATTACGTTTCACTTTTTGGGGTACTCCGGACGGACGCAAAGGTTCATACTCTGCGCCAAAAATTTTGCGATGGATTCCAGTTGCAGAACCTCAAAAAATTAAAACAACAGATTTAAAACCTGGAGAAGAAAAATGTCAGGAATCGCATATCGGTGCTGATGCGTCGTTTGTTTACAAAATTGAAAATCCAGATGGAACAGTTGTCGAAATAACATTCACTTCTCACTATCGTCCTTTACCAAAAATATGTTTGATAGGAGTTGAGGAAAAAGAAACTGTAGCGGAAGGCTTTGGCCTTCCAGAAGCTGAAAGTATAACTCCATAACTTTCAAATCTATCCACAGTGAACTCTTGCTTATGTTTTCTGAATGGACGTAAGATCGAGACAGGAAATAAAAAAACAGACATCGATCTGCAGGCAAGAAATTTCATTTATGGGAAGGTCAAGTCCGGAGACCAGAACTTCCATAAATTGAAATCCCATGCTTGTCGTGCCTGCAGATCACTGCCTGTTTTGAAACTCCTTGAATTGAAGTCAACACCCTAGTCTATCAGGTCGCAAAAAAATTGTCAATGGCTGACACCAAATGAATGTTACACTGATTTGACGGCCTTTGCAAGCAAAAAGACTTTTCCAAGAAAAGTCCTTTTATTTTTGTCAAAACCGACAAAAATTACCTATTTATCCAGAGGTTGTCCCTAGCTTATCACCTTATCAATCAAACCGTACTTAACCGCATCTTCTGGATCTAGGAAGTAATCGCGCTCTGTATCAGCCGCGACCTTCGTGATTTTCTGCCTTGTATGTTTTGAAAGAATTTGATTAATGCGATCCTTAATCTTCAAAATCCGTTCAGCATGAATCTTAATATCAGTTGCCTGACCTTGAACTCCACCAAGAACTTGGTGAATCATCACTTCAGAGTTTGGAAGCGCAAAGCGCTTCCCTTTTTCTCCTGCGGCAAGCAACACAGCCGCCATTGAAGCGGCTAGCCCAACACAAATAGTTGAAACATTTGGTTTGACATATTGCATCGCATCGTAGATTGCAAGCCCGGCAGTAACAGAACCACCAGGTGAATTTACATACAGTTTGATGTCTTTTGTTTTATCTTGGCTTTCTAAAAAAAGCATTTGCGCAATCACAAGGTTTGCAACCGTGTCGTCGATTTCTGTTCCAAGAAAAATTATTCTATCTTTGAGCAAACGAGAATAGATATCATAAGCCCGCTCACCCATGTGGGTTTTTTCTATGACAGTTGGAATAAGAATTTGGTTTGTTGGGGAGAGTGACATAGTGAAAAAGTGAATGAGTGATTGATTTTATATTATTTTTTCCCTTTTCTACTTTGCTACTCTACTACTTTCCTACTATCTTTTCAACCCTCCAACATCCATTCTCGCCACATAGCAACATCGCATTTTTTATTGTGTACCCAGCAGCCCTTTCATGACCGCCTCCACCCTTTTCTCTTGCAATCGCACTTACATCGCGTGTTGAAGAACGCATACTAACCTTAACACCTTGTTCTGAAGTTTCTCGCAAAACATAAATTGTTTCTGTGTCTGTCACAAGACTTAAAAAATTCGACAATCCTTCAATCTCTTCTTCACTGACTTGATTTTCCTTAATGTCTTTTCGAGTAAGACACGTGATTACAGAATCAAAGTCTGGGTGAAAATGAAGACGCTCAAGCGCCAGACCCCAAACACGCAATGCCGCAACAGAGCGATTCTTAAATAACATACGAATAGCGTCTTGAATTCGTGCACCTGATAAAATAAGTTTGGAAGCAATATCGAGCGCGCGATTATTTGTCGCGGAGTTTGTAAACGCTGTAGTGTCAAAACAAAGTCCTGCAAACAAACAAGTCGCGGCGTCTTTGCTAATTGGTAAATGATGACTTTCAAAAAATCCGTAAACAACTTCGGCAGTTGCTGAAGCATCAACAATCACTTGATTGATGTCACCGTATAAAGAATTTGTTTTGTGATGATCGATATTGATAATTCTCGGGTTCCCAGGAATAAGTGCGACAAGACGTTTAATAAACTCCGAATCAGAACAGTCAAACGAAACAACAAGATCAATAGTTGGATCAGAAAAAATCTCGATATTTTGAGTACAACGATTTATAAATGGAAGTGAGCTATAAACTTCAGGAACTGTGGTTGCAACATACACAAACGGTTGCTGTTTCCCATGAGTTTGCATAAAATCAACCATTGCAAGAGATGATCCTAGGCTGTCGCCATCAACACGTTCATCAGAAATAAACACAGGATTGTGTGCGTGCATCAAAGCCTCGTGGATTTGTTTATGTTTATAAGATTCCATAAGTGGGATAGTGTACAAAACAAAGCAAAAATGGTCAATCGTGATATACTATCGTCTAGTTTCTATGCATCTCGAACGTCTTGAAATTCAAGGATTCAAAACCTTTGCCAAGAAGACAATTTTAACATTTCTTCCTCCAAAAGAAGGCCATTTTCCTGTTACAGCAATTGTTGGTCCAAATGGTTCAGGAAAATCAAACAGCGCTGACGCGATTCGTTGGGTTTTGGGAGAACAAAGTTTGAAACTTTTGCGCGGTAAACAATCAGACGATGTAATTTTTTCTGGCGCAGAGGGAAAAGCTCGTGCTGGTTTTGCAGAGGTCACACTTCAACTCAACAATGAGGACAAATCAATGCCGATTGAATATGAAAATGTTGTAATCACACGTCGCCTATATCGCGATGGAACTTCAGAATATCTTCTCAACGAAAGTCATGCAAGACTTATTGATATTCAACTTCTTCTTGCGCAAGCAAATGTCGGTCAACGATCCTATTCAGTTATCGGGCAAGGAATGGTGGATCATATTTTGGTTTCAACACCGGAAGAACGTAAACAATTTTTTGATGACGCAACTGGTGTAAAACAATTTCAGATCAAACGTCATGAAGCAATGTTGAAACTCAAGCACACTCTTGAAAATCTTACTGACGCTGAAATGGTTCTTCAAGAAATTGAACCACGTTTGCGTTCACTAAAGCGCCAAGCATCTCGTCTTGAAAAACGGGAAGAAGTCGAGACCCAACTTCACGCGCTTGAACAAACTTACTATGGAAATCTTTGGTGGCAGATTGTGGATGATATGAACGAGCGCAAGCTCACATTTTCTGAAGTCAATAAAAAAATCAAAACAATAGAAAAAGAATTGGACGATCTTGAGAAAAAAATGGTCGTTATTGAAAGATCTGAAACAACAGATGAGGGGCTTCGTGAGCTTCAAAAAAAATACCGCGAAATACAACATAAACGGGAACAGGCTCGTCACACACAATTTGAAACTGAAAAAGAAATTGAACTTGCAAAAATAAAAGTGCAGTCAAATTGGGCACCACTTCCGCTCATAAAAATCATCGAAGGAATCGAGGAAATTAAAAAGAAGCTCACTCTCATGTCATCCCGAGCAAAGTCGAGGGATCTCAATAATTTTGATGAAGTTTTCAAAATTGCTGATGAGGCTTTTATATTTTCAAACAAACTGGTTTCACAATTGCAAAGACCAAATGCAACTGACATGAAACCAGATCCAAAGCTTGTTGCAAAACTATCACTTCTAAAACAAGAAGAGGAGAAATTGAATAAAGAGCTTGTTCGAATTGAAAAAGAAATCGATTCACATGCACAAAAAGAAAAAGAAGCACGAACAGAACTTATTGAAACACAACGATCTTTGCGCGCAAAACAACAAGATCTACATCTGCTTGAACAGGAGCGAAACCAATCTGAAATTGAACTCGCTCGTTTGGAAGAACGACAGCAAGGTTTGATTCGCGAGATGGACGAGTTTATGAAAGAGAGAGCAGTGAATCTAAGAACAAATCTCCCCCCTACCAGAGGGGGGATAAAGGGGGGAGGGAGCGAGGAAACTTACCCTGAAATTCAGCGACTTCGTTATAAACTCGAATTGATCGGTGGAATCGATCCTGAAGTCATGAAAGAATATACAGAGATTCAGGAACGCTTTGATTTTCTAAATACGCACGTGACTGATCTTCGACAAGCAATGCGTTCAACAGAAAAAATCATCAAAGAACTGGACGAAAAAATCGAACAACAATCCAAAAAATTATTTGGAGAGATTAACAAAAAATTCCAGCACTATTTCAAAATACTTTTTGGCGGAGGATCATGCGCACTTGTGAAAGTCAGCCAATCTGTCATCCCAGAAGTGGAATTATCCAATGAGCCTGTCGAAGGGGTAATGAGTCAGATAAACCAGTCCGAAGGTGTTGATATTCAAGCAACTCCGCCTGGAAAACGTTTGAAGGCATTGAATCTCTTGTCTGGTGGAGAACGTGCACTTACTTCGATCGCGCTTCTTTCCGCAATCATGGATGTAAACCCTTCCCCGTTTGTTGTTTTGGATGAAGTTGATGCCGCGCTTGATGAAGCAAACACAATTCGATTTGCCGCAATCTTGGATGAGCTTTCACAAAAAAGTCAGTTCATAATCATCACACATAATCGCGCGACAATGGAAAAAGCTGATGTACTGTATGGAGTAACAATGGGCGATGACGGAATTTCAAATTTGCTAAGTGTTCATTTGGAAGATATTGCAAAAAATGGTTCTGCGAGGAGATGAATAATTACAACTCTTCAACTGCAGTAAATTATTGCCTGAACCTGTCGAAGGCCATAATTTACTTCTGTTCAGGTATAAACAAAACAACCGTTCTCGATGAGACGGTTGTTTGGTTTCCTGAATATTCAAACTGTGGTTTGACTATTCGGGGTACGGGGCGAGGACAGATAATCCTCGCCCAAGAGCTTTGTGGTCGTTCACCTCCACGACCTTTAGGAGAGTTCTTTGTTTCGCAGATTTCTCTGCGCGGACGAAACTCACAACGCCCGTGACTTCTTTGGAACGCCTTCACTCCTTAAGTAGATAACAAAAGGCGTTTCCTTTCAGGCTTCAGAAGTCTTTTGCCTGCCATGCTTTGGTTGCGAGCCTGACGACGTCCTGGCCAGAAGCCAGGGAGCTGTTTCGAATGGGATCGCTACTTAGTAGGTTTGCACCTACTTCTGACTCCCCATCAAAACAACCACGCATAGTACGCCGACCATTCTGTCTTGTATCCACGCACGGGCGAATGATTTGCCAACGGCCCCGTACGCTTCCCCTATCTCATCAGCCTGTTCCTTTCTCGACGCATTTCGTTGTTTCCAACATTTTCCGTTGCTGGATCCAACAACCATGCTCCCCCAGCACATACTGGAGAAGCCCCCAGACACCAGATAGCACCAAAGCTTCAGAGAACCACCAGATGCGACTTCATCGCACCTTCGTGGGAAGTAGATTATCATATTTTGACGTTTTTGTCAAGAGCCTACCATGAATACTTGGCTCAATTTAGCTAAAAACAAAAAAGGGTTGTCACTTGACAGAAGAAATCAAATCACATACACTCTCCTCACATTCACTTTTCAAATACTATACAACCACGGCTAAAGCCGTGGGCTACAAACACTATGATCTCAATCCGTCTCACACGCGTTGGTAAAACACGAGCGCCAATATATCGCATAGTTGTTCAACCAAAACATCGCGATCCATGGTCTCCTGCAATTGAAATTCTCGGCCACTACAATCCACGAAAAGAACCAAAAGAAGTCGTGATCAAAAACGATCGCGTTAAATACTGGCTCTCACAAGGAGCGGAAGCAACAGACACTGTTTGGAACATGCTTGTTGATGAGAAAATTGTTGAAGGAAAAAAACGATCAACAACACACATCAGTAATACCCATGCTGAAAGACTTGAAACAAAAGCAAGCGAAGCTAAAGCCGAATCTGAAAAACAAGAGGCTACAAAAAAAGAAGTTGAAACACCAAAAGAAGAGCCTCCAAAAGAAGAACCCGCGAACTAACGCGGGTTTTTCTTTTTCCACTCTTCAATTTTTTTGTGATCGCCAGAGAGAAGCACACTTGGCACTTTCCACTTTTTATAAATTTCGGGTTTTGTATATTGAGGATATTCAAGCAAACCTTCCTCATCATGCGATTCACTTTCAAGAGATTCTTTTGAACCCAAAACTCCTGGCACCATACGCGCGATTGCATCTATCATTATAAGTGCTGGAAGTTCTCCACCTGTCAAAACATAATTTCCAATCGAAAACGATTCATCAACAATGTGTTCTTCCACTCGATTGTCGACACCTTCATACCGCCCGCACAAAAAAATCAACTGATCATATTTTGAGAGTCGCCGCGCGTCTTTTTGCGTAAATAAATTCCCGCTCGCCGATGTTAATATCACTCGTGTCTTCATTCCTTTCAGACCTTTCCGACCTTTCAGACTTTTCACCGCCTTATCAAACGGCTCAACTTTCATCAGCATTCCAGCACCACCACCGTACGGAGTGTCATCAACTTTGTGATGTTTGTCAGTCGTCCAATCGCGCAAATTGTGTGCAAAAATTTTTATCAAACCCTTCTTTTGCGCCCGACCCAAAATCGAAGCATCCGAATACGGTACAATCATTTCTGGAAAAATCGTTATTATATCAAACTGACGCTTATGAAATTTTCGCATATTATTCAAATTAAAAACCGACCATGTACTAGCATAGCCGGTTTTTCTTTTTTTATCTATATTCCTAGATCGTCTACTGACGAATCTCGATCACTGCCTGCGCTTGCGCCACCTACAAAACCGCCTGCGCTTGCGTTACCTGCAAAGTCGGTACGTGGTCGTGGACCACGAGAACCTTCTGGTTCAAAAATCTTCAAATTGACGCGCGCGTTTTCCTTTGCGCCAACGATCTTGAGCAGTGTGCGAACTGCGCGGGCTGTTTGTCCTTGCCGACCGATGACATAACCCATATCCTCCGCATGAATGTGAAGGGTGATGAGCACACCACGTTCGTCAACGATACGCTCTGTGCGGACGTCATCCGGATGGTTGACGATAGCGCGCACAATGTACTCAACGAACTCTTGATCGAACAATTTATCTGCCATATCAGTTGCAACAAATGTTTCTTAGCCGTTTTCCTGCCATCTGTTTGCCTGTCGACCGATCCCCCGAAGTTTCAGCGAAGGGGGACAGACGGACGGTTTGGAATGCTTAAAGCATATTGAATTTTGGGCAAATTGTCAATCCTCAAGATTTCCCCAATTTACAGTATCTTCGGCCTTGACAGGTTTCTGTCTCTTTTATAAAATGCCACCGCTACTAGTTCAAGCACCCAAATCATCCAAACACTCTCCCGAGGGAGGCCTCGTGAGAGTTTTCATTACGCTTGAAGTTAGACGTCCATTACAATTGAATAACATCACATAATATGAACTTCTCTGTTGTGTGATTGTAATGTTTGTTCACGCAAAGAAGCCTTCTCAGTGGCCCTTTGCAATGACAGAATCCTTTGCTCCTTCTGGAGCATTGGATCTTTACTGAGAGTTTGATCCTGGCTCAGGACGAACGCTGGCGGCAGGTCTAAGGCATGCAAGTCGAACGGTTTGTTGTTGCCCGCAAGGGTGATGGCGAATAGTGGCAAACGGGAGCGTAACACATTGGTAACCTACCCCGAGCTCGTGAATAATTCACCGAAAGGTGGACTAATACACGATATTGATGAGGGGACGCAAGTCATTCTCATTGAAAGCTTCGGCGGCACGGGAGGGGCCTATGCATTATCAGCTAGTTGGTGAGGTAATGGCTCACCAAGGCTATGACGATTACCGGGCGCGAGAGCGTGGCCCGGCTCACTGGGACTGAGACACGGCCCAGACACCTACGGGTGGCTGCAGTCAAGAATATTCCTCAATGCACGAAAGTGTGAAGGAGCTATGCCGCGTGCCAGACGAAGGCCTTCGGGTCGTAAATGGCTTTTATAAGGGACGAACAAATGACGGTACCTTATGAATAAGGGGCTGCTAATCACGTGCCAGCAGCAGCGGTAATACGTGAGCCCCAAGCGTTGTCCGGATTTATTGGGCGTAAAGAGTCTGTAGGCTGTTCGATGTGTCATTCGTCAAATCTTCAGGCTCAACCTGGAGGCTGCGAGTGAGACTATCGGACTCGAGAACGGGAGAGGTGCATGGAATTGCCGGTGTAGCGGTAAAATGCGTTAATATCGGCAAGAACACCAAAGGCGAAGGCAGTGCACTGGAACGTTTCTGACGCTGAGAGACGAAAGCGTGGGTAGCGAATGGGATTAGATACCCCAGTAGTCCACGCCGTAAACTATGAATGCTAGGTTTCGGGAGTATCGACCCTCTCGGAGCCGTTCAACCAAGTTAACACGTTAAGCATTCCGCCTGGGAAGTACGATCGCAAGATTAAAACTCAAAGGAATAGACGGGGACCCGCACAAGCGGTGGAGCGTGCGGTTTAATTCGATGGTAAGCGAGGAACCTTACCTGGGCTTGAAAGACAGCTGCAATCCTGATGAAAGTCGGGACGCCTTCGAGGGTGCTGTCTAGGTGCTGCATGGTTGTCGTCAGCTCGTGGTGTGAACTGTTCCCTTAAGTGGGGTAACGAGCGCAACCCTTATCCCGCGTTATAAGTGTCACGGGAGACTGCCCTCGCAAGAGGGAGGAAGGTGAGGATGACGTCAAATCAGCATGGCCCTTATGTCCAGGGCGACACGCGCGCTACAATGGCCGGTACAATGGGCAGCCAAATCGTAAGATGGAGCTAATCCCACAAAGCCGGTCCCAGTTCAGATTGAGGTCTGCAACTCGACCTCATGAAGCCGGAATCGCTAGTAACGGCCGATCAGCCACGCGGCCGTGAATACGTTCTCGGGTCTTGTACTCACCGCCCGTCACGTCAAGAGAGTTGGCAACACCCGAACGTCGCCGTAGGGCGACGGAAGGTGGGGCTGATGATAAGGACGAAGTCGTAGAGTGAATCTCATTTGTTGCGACTCTCGACAGTAATGTCGATGTTAAAATCTGACTATATCGGTGAAGCCCTATTCCCTCTCTCGGGAAGGGTAATACCGAGGGAAGCTTTTATACGATTATGGCAAACAGAAAAGAGTATCACCTAATGCGTCAGTCGGTGCATCTCACCGATTATCAACGTTCGATGCTTATCGGAACACTTCTTGGAGATGGAAGTCTCGTTGAGACAACATCAAAAAAGAACCTCCGATTAAAAATCGAGTATTGCGATGCTCAACGTGATTATGTCTTCTGGAAATATGAATGCCTTAAATCGTTTGTCTTAACTCCTCCGAAGTTCCAAATCAGGAACCGCTCGTGGATGTTCAAGACCATTAGTCATCCAGAATTCACGATGCTCGGCGATCTCTTCTATGAGAAACGTCGAAAAATCGTACCAGTGGAAATTATGATCCTTCTCAAGGATCCGCTTTCCCTGGCAGTGTGGTTCATGGACGATGGATCGAAAAATAGAAATGATGGGTTGATTCTAAATACGCAATGTTTCACTAATAATGAAACAAAGCGATTGAAGAACTGCCTTTCAACTAATTTTGGCATCGACCATGTTTCACTCCAAAAAGATAAATCTGGGTGGCGCTTGTATGTTCAATCGGCATCGTCCGGTCATATGACACAAGTCATGAAGCCTTACGTCCTGCCGTGTCTAACATACAAATTGATAAGCCCTGTAGAGACTACACGTCGGCCCCGTCGCCTAATTTCGTAGGCAGGCGGGTGAAGATATAGTCCATGCCCGGAGTAATCCGTGGAATCACAGAACAAGGCACCCGTAGCGGAAGCTGTGGGTGGATCACCTCCTTTTTAGGGATATTTTCTTCTGAAGCTTTATGCGGATGAGGAACATGATCCCAGGTCGAGATCAATCTATCAGGTTGGTCGGACTCGGCCCTCGGGCCGAGAAAATATTCGGACAAACATTGCAATCATAGAGTAGAGAAGGATTGAAATTCATCCTGAATTAAAAATACACCCTGAGCTAGTCGAAGGGTGTATTTGTTTTATTATGTGGTGCCGAGGGCCAGGATTGAACTGGCGACACAAGGATTTTCAGTCCTCTGCTCTACCACTGAGCTACCTCGGCAAATATATTGCCTGAGCCTGTCGAAGGCTGCAGGGCTATTTCGATCTAAAATTTTAGCTACCTCGGCGTTGTGTTCTCTTCTGAATCCTCAACGTGTACTGAACGCAGTAACACAAGCGCGATAAGACCAAGTACAGTCGCAACTGTTGCAAGCGCAAACATTCCCATTCCAACCGTAATCCCGATTCCAGCAACAAGCCACAAACTTGCAGCTGTTGTCAGACCTTGAACATGGCCGCGTGATTGAATGATCATTCCAGCTCCGATAAATCCAATTCCTGGCAACACGCTCGAGATGATTCTTGAAATATCTGTCGCTGATGTCGCGCCTTCTTGTCGAACAATTTCTAAAGAGACGATCGTTATAAGCGCTGTTCCAAGCCCAACCAACATATTCGTCCTCATACCTGACGGTTTGTGGCGATACTCGCGTTCATATCCAATCGCGCCAGCTAGAATAATAGCGACAATAAGACGAACGATCATGTCTGAAAATGGCATAGTTTTGTGTAAATAAGGAGCGGAAAAAGTATACCAATGCCAGCAAAAAATGAAAAGCCCTGAACCACGTTTGGTTCAGGGCGAAAATCTATGCGTGGAAACACGCAACAAAACTGTTGATTTGTAAGGATTACGGCATAAATTCCTCTTGGGGGATCAAAATAATCAAATCACGTTTACGAATGGAAAAAAATATAAGCGCAATCACGCAAAGTCCAATCGAAACTAAAAAAACAAATTCAAGATTGATTTTCGCGATCCATCCGGCAAAAAATAAAATAGGGATATCAAGTATGGCCTTAAAAACATTCAGATTTGAAAGAGTCGTCGCACGACTTCGAGAGTTGATGCGACTGTTCATCGTGCTAGCGAATACGGGTTCGCGAACAGTTTCCAAAACGATCGTTGTTAATATAAAAACAAAAAGGAGCCATGAGATATCTGTTAAAAAAACACCGACAAGACTCACGATCATTAAAGCGATACTCCAAAAAAGAGCGCGTGTTGTGCCAAGGATCTTTTCAATTCGGCCGATTTGTTGATGACCAATAAAACAAATTCCATGCATTATAAAATAAAAAACACCAAGCCAAAAAATACTTACGCCGTGTTCATAAAGAAATGGCTGATAAGCTCGCCAAACAAGAAAGCTCGCAATGAATATCAAAAGCTTGTTCATCGAGGCACGAAAAAGAAATGGCTCGTGTAAGATCGTCTCAAAGCTTTCTCGAAAAATTCCTTTTTCATATTCCGTGACATTCTTAGTGTGCTTTGGTTCAGTTAAAAAGAAAAAGACAAGTAACCCAGCAATGACTGCAAAAATATTTACCCAAATGAGAATACTAAATTGAAACTCTGTAAGATCTTTGGCAATCCAAGCACCAAGAATTGGAACAATGATATTAAAAAAATGCTGTGCTGAATGAAGACGTCCGTTGTGCTTTGTCATTTCTTTGTCTTCCCCAAGCTCCTTTAGGGAATCATAAAGAAACGCTTCTTCTGTTCCAGAGAAACAAGAAAAAGAAGCTGACATGATAACAAAGACAATTACGAAAGCTGGAAAGCTTGTCGCGAACAATGTTGCGACCCAAGAAAGCGCAAGTAAAAATGCTCCAAGAATCAGTGTTCGCTTTCTACCAAATCTATCCGCAAGATAGCCAGTTGGAACTTCAAAAAGAAGAGTGGAGAGCGACCAAACAATACTCAAATAAAAAATTTCATTGATCTCGACACCGCGGTGTAAATAAAAAAGAGTAACTATTGCATTAAGAATGTTTAATCTAACAAACGCTTTTCCCCAAAAAAGAAGATTCTGATTTCTTTTAAGATGTTCTGTTCGATACATATGTTCAATCATACTAATACGATCCGTCAAAAATAAAAAACCGCCTTATACGACGGTTGGTGGGCGTGGATGGACTCGAACCATCGACCTCAACATTATCAGTGTTGCGCTCTAACCACCTGAGCTACACGCCCGAATGAGTGAAATGGCCAAAATTTGACGAATTACTGCCTTCGACCCGCCTGCGCTGAAGCTTCGGACGGGCAGGCTGGCTCAGGCAATAACGAAGAATGCGACAGCAATATAACAAAACAATGAAAAACTGACAAGAGAGATTCTTCCGTGTGTGGAGATTCAAAAATTATAAAACCGCCCTTGTCTAAGAGCGGTTTTTATATTGAAAGATTATCGGCTAGCGATGATTTCATCTGTATCTTCGCTCTCGCACGCGCGAATGCGAATCACTCCATTGGTTTCACGTTCAAGTGTGTATCCAGTTCCCTCTTCTCCATTCGCGCTCCCATCATCCCATGTCACACTTCCAGCCGGACCAACTGGAACATCTTCCAAATACTGATCCACCAATCCTGACAAATCAGCACAAGTTGTATCACCTGTCACTGCAGTATCGCAGGCCGCGTTATTATCATCACATCCAGCCGCCATTGAACCGTCAACTATCATATACACACTTCCTGCTGTTGTGCCTGAAACAGCCGCAAGATGTGAACCATTATTATCAACTTGATATAACAATATCGAAGATAGAATCTCCTGCACATCGTTTTGACGTACCGCATCGCGGGCTTGTTTGAAACGCGTTGCAGGATCAAGCGAGACGAATACGACAGCCACCAAGATGCCGATGATCGCTATAACAACTAGCAATTCAATAAGAGTAAAACCTTTTTCATTATTTCTCATATCCTATTTTAGTTTTTTATTATTCAAAAAATTATGTTGATAAGTATATTTCCACGGAACTGCTGATCTTAAAGCCGCTCCTATTGCCGGCCCAAATGTTTGTATTTTTTTATCATCAAGACCTTTTATTGAAAAAGCGTCTCCGAGTTTAAACACCGATGAATCTTTCCCAATGATCTTATTGATCTCACTAACAGCTTGTTTGTCCAGTAAATCTAAACCAGAGATATACACAGATGTGATTGCCTGCTCATGATTGTTAAAGTATACCAGAATTTCCTTTATTGTTTCAATAATGCTTGTTTCAATTCCCTTTATTGGAAGTTTCCGATTAACAGTTTTGACTCCAAGTTGTTTGAATGAATTTGAACGCGAATACACATTTGAACCTTTCAATGTATAAACAGTTACAGAAATCCAAGTATGCCCAACATCAACAAGAGCAATTAGATCAGTAGGTTTTGTCGGTAAATGCTCCTTGGTACGATACTTGTTAATAAATCGCAAAATTGCCTTGCTATTTGTCTCTGTTGCAATAACTTTGAATGGTGTGACACTTACTATTTCTCGAAATCCATCTGCCACATCTGAATCAACCGCATATACTGTTGTTCTCACACCTTCTGCTTCTTGGGACCCTTGAGAAATTGCCGTTTCTGCGTGTGAAAATAAAATCGGAATCTCACGTTGCGCAATGCTTAACGACTTTTCTTTTAATTTTTCTCCTTTCAACTCCTTGCCAGCAATAAAGCTATGAAAAAAAACGCGTGATTCCGGCAACAAAATTGTTGCGCGAAGCGGAGCATCTTTAAGAGATGCTGAATTAAACTCCTTCTGAAATAAACTTTGAACTTCTTTAAGTTTCTCGACTTTTTCATCAACAATAAGTCCGTCCGGTATTTCTATTTCAATAAGTTCTTTCACAACCCCAAATATCGATACGCGTGCGAGACGTATATGATGTTCTGAAATATCTATTCCGACTCCTGTTATTAGTTTGCTAAAAAATCGCATATCAATTTACTTCTGCCCAATCTGTTATATCAATCGATGTCCCAGTAACAGTAACCCCAACCTGAACTGATCTTGTGTAATCATCGCGCACAGCTTCGACATCAATCACGCAATTTCCACATGGAACACCTGTAATAATAATTGAACATTGCGCTGATCCAATTGTTAAACTTCCGCCACTGTAATTTGAATCGCGACTTAAACGAACCAACGCCTCTTCCGCGCAACTTTCGGCTGAAAGCAAAGCGTCATTGCTTGCTTGCGCAGAATATCCAATATCCAGATTATCAGTTCCTATCATCGCTGTCGTGCTTATTACAATCAAAGCCATCGCAAGTACAATAATCATAACTGTGATTGCGGCCGCGCCGCGCTTGTCATCAATCCAATGGAATTCTGATGGCTGTTTGAAAATTTTCAGCATAATCAAAAAGGTCTGAATCTGAAGGATTGATAGAAGTAACAGTAAACTTCACCTGTATAATACCAATGTCTTCAACTGTTGTCAGATTTGAAAAAACTAAATTTGTTATCTTCACATCGTTTGAGCTCACAAGTACATTTCCTCCGTCTGCTTCGTTAATCTGAAACTGTCCATCATCTGAAGTAAGAGAAAAGACCGTCGGATCAACACCAACGTCCACCATATTCAATGAAAGAACGCCCGGGTCCACACCAAATGTCGAACCACCAACATTAATTCCTTCCGCATGTCTTGCCGCGTCATTTAATCTGTCTTGTATTAACCGCGCGTTTGCGAGCACTTCTGAAACAGCGGAAATTTTTGATCTGCTCGTAATTAAATTCATCATAAACGAAACCATGGTGACCATAATGACACCGACGATGGTAATGTAAACCACAAGTTCAACTAATGTGACACCGCGTTGATCTTTCATGTTTATTGTGTGTATTGAAGCGTAACATCTTCCAAAACAGGAGTTGATAAACCCGAACCTATTAAGTACGCTTTCCACTGAATCCACTGCGTGCCGCTTGCGCCAGGATCAACAGAGATTGGAAAATTCGAAGTTGAGTAAGTGGTGTTTGAAGTCCCATCTGATCCAACCCATTTTGCGGTGGCAAGATTCGCTTCAGAGTTTGCTGTGCGAATTCTAAAAAACACATCTCCTGTTCCGGTTTCACTCCAGCTAATTATACTCCACATTGTACCAACAGCACCTGACTCAAAAGCCTGAGACGTCATTGTTCCTTCGCGAGAGTATTGCGATGGCGGAGACCCTTCTCCAATAATCTGTAACTCCATTGTGTCGTTATCTGTTGCCAAAAACGCGTTAGTACCATTGAAATAGACTCCGTTGGCATTGGCATTAAGATCAAAAACCACGTCCTCGATTGGACTTGACGGAGTAGAAATATCCCAACGTTGAAATTCATTATTAGCTTTACCGCTGGCCATGTAGACGTAATTTGAATTATCCATATAAACCCCAGAAACTGTTCCACCGACTTCTCCTTCGCCAAATAAGGATGGAGATATTGGTGTTGTGATATCCAATACCGCCAATTCACCAGAAGAAGCGCTATTTGCGCGACCGATTGTCAATACAGAACCTGACAACGCAACAGTGTTGGCATTTGTATTTGTTGATAGATTATAATTTGCGGCCTCACTTGGTGTCGCTGGCGTTGCAACATCAAACACAACAAGCTCTTTGCTATTGTCGCTTGTCGCGCCATACACATAATTTCCTGAAACTGTTAAATCGTTAACATCATCTGAAAACTGAAGCTCTCCAATTTTCACAGGAGAAGCCGGTGTTGAAATATCAATAATTGCGAACTCTTCTTTGGTTCCTTGTATACGACCAATGTAAGCATAATTTCCGCTAATCGCTACTGTGGTAGCGTCTTGCGTTCCATTCAAACTTAAACTCCCTATACGCGCCGGAGAAGTTGGATTGCTAACGTCAACTACATCAAGCTCGCGCGAATTATTAGCTGTGGCAAGATAAGCGATTGATCCTGAAACAACTATGTCGTTTACATCAGAACCAACATCAAATGAACCAAGATATGTCGGACTTGATGGAATTGTAACATCATAAATCCAAAGCTCGTTAAGCGATGCGTTGTTCTGCGTCACAAGATACGCGTAATTTCCGCTTACATATATCTCGTTCGCATTATGAGCCCCACTTTTATCAACAGACGCGATCAATGTTGGAGTCGTCCATCCTCCTGATTGAACCCGCACTATCATAAGGTCGTTTGAATTTGACGCACTGCCAACAAAAACCGAACCGCCATATACCGCAACTGATTCTGCAATATCGGTTCCGGTTATATTCATTACAATTTCCTTGCTGAAACTAGACAAATTTATCACCATGATTTCTTCAGAACCATTGTTGGTGGCTAGAAACGCGTATTCTTGGTTAGTATCTATGTCTATTCCAAATATTGACGCACCCAATTCCAACGAATTAGTAACGGACATAGCAGTTGGGTCTGAAATATCAACCAGCGCAAAATCGTAACTTGTTCCATCGTCTCTGGCAACAAATAGATTATCGTCAACCAAATATAATTCTCCTGCGTTATCTGTTCCGTCCATATCAAGCGTGCCGACCTGCGAACCATCTAAAATCAGAAAGGAGAAAACCTCTTGCGTATTATTGTCTGATGTTGCAAAAATATGTGTCGCGCTAGCCACCATGTCGTTAAACGACGCGCTCACATTTGTAGAAAGCAAAAAATTTGGACTTGAAGGGATTGTTATGTCGTACATCACAAGTTCATCATTCAAAGAAGAATCTCTCCCTATAACCAATATGTCGCTGAAAATGGCAACAGTATTCGTGTTTGTAACCCCAGGCAGATCAATCGTTGACACTAAAGCCATTGTTGAAAGATTAATGATACTCACCTCTGCTGAACTGTCATTTGTCGCAATGTAAGCATAACCATCTGACACAACGAAATCGTTCGCGTTTTGAATATCATATCCAGCGATGAATGTTGGAGTGTTCCCAGACACATCTGAAGTATCATACGCGACAAAATCGTCCCCTGCTGTGTTGTTGGCGAGGAGATATAAGATGTCATTTATATCATCAAGATATGATGTTTCCCAATTTCCGCTTCCCGGCAAATCAATTGAATGCTGTACATATGTGTTATCCCAATCTCTGTCATGCGCGCGTAACTGTACTTCGCCATTGTCAGATGTTGTAATTGTTGTGCTGTTCTCAACACCTGAAGTAAAATTAGCTGTTAGTGTTTGTATCCAAGACAAATTATCCCAGTTTGTCACATAAAAAACATCGTCAATGTTTTGAATTTTGCCGGAAAGAGTTTCCCATGTGACATTCACGGTAATTTTTTTTGTGTTTGCGTCAAAAACTCCTAATGCAAAAATATCCCCAATAAGTGAACCTAAACGGGTCACATCTTCAACTGTTATTGTGCGCGTATAAATAGAATCAATTGTCTCTGAAGTTCCGCTAAACGCATAATACCCTGACCCAGTGCTTAGCCCATGCGTTCCGTTTATTATCTCTGACCAATCCTGATCGCGAATAGACCTCACTGCTTCAATACCTTCTTTAATATATCCTGACGCAACAACATATTCAGTTCCTTGTTTTGATGCGCGTAATGATGTTACAACTGATCCAATCAAACCTGTTCCAAGAACGCCAAATAAAAAAGTGACGATAAGCACTTCCAAAAGAAGAGTCCCTGATTTTGATTTCAATATGGAACGCATATTTTTACTGTTCCACTAAACCGACTGCATTCACTGACAACACTCGAGTTTGCCCTGTTGTGCTATGTGTGAGTGTGATCGTGCCTGTGTTGCTTGTCGCTCCTGTTCGAAATTGAAAGACAACATCGCTTAGTCCGCTCAAGACAACTGCTGAAGGAAGTTCATGAACCTCATCATACGAGATATCACGACTTGCGTAATCAGTCCCGGCAAAAAGAGTAGCTTGTGTTGATGTAAAATGCGCTCCCCATACACTGTTGGCATGTTGACTGACTGTTCGCGCTTGTGCCTTGCGAAGCATCATCTCAATAACATCTGCTTCAACTTTAATCTGGCTTGAAGGAAGCGCGCTTCGAGATAGTGTGCCAACAATCGCAAAGAGAATTACAAAAATTGAAATAACTATAAGAAGTTCAATAATCGTAAAACCTTTCTGACTCATAACTACAAATTAAGCCCTTCTGTGACAGAATAAATCGGAGTAAATATCGCCAAAGCGACAAACCCAACACAAAGTCCGATCAAAATAAGAAGTAGCGGTTCAATAACAGTAGATAAACTCTTGGCTTTGATAGCAACTTTTTGCTCATAAAACCTTGATAAATAAGCAAGTGTCTCGCCAATACTTCCTGAACTCTCACCAATTGCAATCATACGCTGAACCATTTTTGGATATAGCTTTGGATACGAGGAAATAATATCAGCAAAACTTTCTCCTGATTCGATCTTGTTTCGCATATCACGAACCGACATACGATAAACATAATTTGGAAGAACATTTCCGCCAATCTCAAGCGCTTCTTGAATCGGAACTCCGCTTTGAAGCATTGTTGAAAGCATGCGCGTAAAACGCGCTCGGTTAATATCGTGCACAAAGCTGTTGATAACCGGAATCTTCAAAACCACGCGATGAACAATAGGATCCATAAATCTCTGTCTTACCAAAACAACAAACGCCAACGCTAAAATAAGAATCGCTGGCGATAGAATATAGCCATTCTTTTGAAATTTATCCGCAAGCCACATTACAACGCGTGTTGTAAGTGGCAACTCAACATCAAGAGAGCTAAAAATTCCCGCCATTTGCGGAAGCACGAACGTTGCCATTGCAAGCCCAAGAATCAATGTCGCGCTTATAATTATTCCTGGATACAGCATTGCTCCTTGCACGTTTCTACGAACCTCCAAATCTTTTTCCATTTGTTCAGATAAATGCGTCAAATTTTCTGAAAGAGTTCCTGTGCTCTCACCTATTTTGACGGAACTTACAAAAATCGGACCAAAAACTCCAACTTCTTTTTCCATTGCGCTACCGAGCAACTCTCCTGATTGAACATCTTCATTCACACGACGCAAAATGCTTTTCACTCGTCCGCCGAATTGCTCAACCAGCGTATCTAGAGCTTCAGGAACAGTAACCCCGGCCTTAATCATGACAGCTAAATTCTGTGTCATTGTCACAATATCAACCGTTGAAACAGGCAAGATATTTATTTCACGTTTGTACCAAGGTTTTTTTAACATATCTATTCTTTTGTAACTCTTAGCACTTCTTCAAGAGTAGTCTGGCCAATAAGCACTTTCCGCAAACCATCATAAAGCATTGATGTCATTCCATTTTCCAAAGCGATCGAGTGGATCTCATCAGCATTTTTCTTTTCCATTATCGCCTCTCGAATCTTGTCGTCCACAACCAACACCTCAAATATCCCGATACGTCCGTAAAATCCAGTACCGTGGCATACGGCACACCCCTTGCCATGAAAAGTCAGAAGAGATTTTAAAGTTTTTTCTTTGCCAACAAGCTCATCAAAATACTGTTTAACATGAGGCACTCGTAAAATTAATTGTTCTTGAAGTTTATCCATCGCGCGCGATTGAATACAACTCATGCAAATTTTTCGAACAAGACGCTGGGCAATGACTATATTTATCGTTGAAGCAAGTAAGAAATCCTCAACACCCATATCAGTCAAACGCACAAAAGCCGTTGCAGAGTCATTAGTGTGAAGAGTTGAAAGCACTAAATGGCCTGTCATGGCCGCATTCACCGCGATGCTGGCTGTTTCTTTGTCTCTGATCTCTCCAACCATAATAATATCCGGGTCTTGTCGAACGATGGACCGCAAACCTTTTGCAAACGTGAGGCCTGTTTTCTCATTCACCTGAATTTGATTTACTCCTTCGATATCAAACTCAACAGGATCCTCAATGGTTGTAATGTTCACCTCGCGCTGATTTAGGATACGCAACACAGCATAGAGTGTTGTGGTTTTCCCAGACCCTGTTGGACCTGTAACCAAAATAGACCCCCATGGCTTGTGTATTACGTCTGATACTTTGTTATAATCCTGCGCGCTAAAACCCAAATCTGATATCGCGTACGCGTGAGACTGATCTGACAACAATCGCATCACAGCTTTTTCAGCGTGCGTTGTAGGTAAAATAGATATACGAATCTCCACATCATCTCCCCAAGGGGTTTTATAGACGATCTTGCCGTCTTGCGCCGTTCGATGCTCATCAATCGCAAGTCGAGCTAAAACTTTAAGACGTGTCATAATATTTTCATGCAGACTCACAGGCAACTCGGCAATATCATGCAAAATCCCATCTTGGCGATAGCGCACTATCGTATACTTATCTTCCGGCTCGATATGAATGTCCGAAGCTCCCCCTTGATATGCGTAATCAATTATCTTGCTCACAAGCTCGATTGTGCGTGTGTCAGCTCCAATGTCTCCAGATGCCGAACGATCAACGATCATCTTGAAAGCTTCTTTTGGATCTGTTTGAAAAAGGTGCATGTGCGAACGCAAATCTTTTGGCGTTGCATAGGAAAACTTAACTTGTTTTCGCAAATACTTTTCAAGAGTTGTGCGTTCAAGCACGTCATCAGGTGACGAAGTGGCGACAATAATGTCTTCTTCAGTTTGTTTTATCGGAAGAAGTTCGTGTGTACGGGCAAAAGATTCAGGAATAAGAAGCGCTGTTTTGAAATCAATATCTTTCTGACGGAGATTTACAAACGGAATATCGTACCAAGCCGCTATAAGTTGCCCGACTTCTTCGTCTCTTAGCACTCCACTTGCAACCAATACTCCGTCAATTCCTATTTCGTTCGCTTCTTTTGTTTGCGCGGCTTTATTAAATAAATCTTCTTTCACACCACCTGAAGCCACAAGAGCTTTATATAATTGATCTTGATTCATCGACATAGTATTCATAGTATACCAAAAAACAGCCTATTGTGGACTGTTTTAATAATTTCTAGAACTGTGACTTAATTTTCTCAACAACAACCGATATTGGCGTGTCAGATTTGATTAAATATTCTTTGGCTCCAGACGCTTTAATTTTATTCACATCTTCTTGCTGGCCAAGGTTACTTAACACAATAACCGGAACCGCTATTTTCTTTTTTCCCATTTCTTCCAAAACATCAAAGCCACTCATTAGGGGCATGAGAAGATCAAGCAGTACCAAATCCACTTGGTGTTTTTTTAGCGCTTCCAAACCTTCGACTCCATTTGTTGTGGTTAATACCTTAAATCCGGATTCTTCAAGGTTTGTTTTGAGGATTTCCAACAAAGCCTTTTCGTCTTCCACAATAAGGATTGTTCTTTTTTGGTCTTGTGTCCCCATATTTTATAAATTTATGTGTTTTGTTTAAACATGCCATCAGTCCTCAAAGGTAATATAACATGAAAAGTGGTTCCTTTGCCAACTTGCGAAGTAAAACCTATTGTTCCGCCTATTTTTTGAACAATGGATTTTACGATATAAAGCCCCAACCCTGTCCCCTGTGTGTCCATTCTCTGGGCATTGTCAGCCCTAAACAATTTGGTGAAAATCTTGTCTTTTTGATCTTCTGGAATGCCTAATCCTGTATCTGAAACTGAAATTCGAACACTGGCGTCTTCTTTTTTTATTAACAATTCAATGTTACCTCCGTCAGGTGTGTATTTAATGGCGTTTGATAATAAATTTTGAAAAATGATTCCTGTTAGTTTTTTGTCAAGATGCATTGGCGGGATTGTGTCATCACCTGA
Source organism: bacterium (assembly GCA_020057555.1). Lineage (GTDB taxonomy): Bacteria > Patescibacteriota > Patescibacteriia > UBA9934 > GWF2-40-263 > JACQXU01. The sequence continues at coordinate 36,602 of JAGVFR010000028.1, forward strand.
AAAAACAAAAGAATGTTTATTCTTTGAAAACTCCGGTTCAAACTCTTTTATAACATCACGAGCGAGTTGCATGAGATCAATAACTTCTGGTTGAATTGTAAAAGTTCCCATTTCCAATCTCGAAACATTCAACAGGGATCCGACAAGCTCGGACATACGTTTTGAGCTTTCGTAAATTCTCTCGACAAATTGTTTTTGTTGCGGACTAAACTCGGAAGCTCTTCTGTTTGATAGCAGTGTCTCCGTATACCAGTTGATTGCGGATAATGGAGTTCTAAGTTGATGTGAAGCTAAAGACACAAACTCCGTTTTTGCTTTATCAATCTCTTTTTCTTTTGTAACATCGCGCACAACAGCAATGGCTCCGGTCACTTCGTTTTGAAATATGATCGGTGAAACAGTTATTGATACAGGAAAAATGGACTTATCCTTTCGTTCGTAATAACTGACAAAAGAAGATGTCGTTCCTTCGCTTAGTGTGTGAGCCAAAGGACGTTCAGCGGACGGAATTACAGCGCCATTATCGTCCACCATTTTAATTACATCAACCAATTTCTTACCGATTACTTCTTCCGACCTCCAACCAAGCATATCCGCCAATACTTTATTGAAAAGAACAACATCCCCTTCTTTATCTGTCGCAAGAACCCCGTCTCCAATGCTGTTTAGCATTGCTTCGTCTTTTACTTGTTCGCGCTTCAATTCGTTTTCCCTATCTTGTATGTCCTGTTGTAAATTCACATTGGACGCTTGAAGCTTCTTTGCAAAACGATCCACAACAGAGCCAAGACGACCAATCACACCGCTCAATGCCACGTTCGAACGCGCTGTAAAGTCTCCATGTGAAAGACGTTCTAAAACGTACACTATTTTATTTATTGACTTACTCGAGATGCGTATGAAAAGAAAAAATAGAACTAACAATAAAAATAAAATCAACCACTGAGTTTGTGTGAAAAAAACTACCCGTAATGTTCTCCATGTATCGTGAAAGAACCTTAAGATCGTGTCTGCGTCTGAAACAAAAACCATTGATACAATTAGCAAGCCGACCAGTAGAGCGATAGAAGGAAGTAACCAATTGGGTAACCGTTTCATAATTTTTTTAGAAAGGAGTTGCTGAAATAACACTTGTTCCAGAGCAAAGTCCGCTTACAACATCCGGCATAACAATGTTCCAATATAGCGACTTTGAAAGTCCAACATCGTCGTCTGTGCCAACACTTAAACCTGTGTTTATCGGAGAAGATGTAAGCGCGTTTGATAACACGTCTCCAGCGCCAACATCAGACAGACTCCATTGAATATCTTCTAATGGAATACTTCCGTTAACACTGCACGTCATACTCGAGCCAGACACCTCAACGGACACTATGTCGTTTCCTTGCTGGAGAAGAGTAAATTCAACATTATTCTGCGGAGTTGTCGCTTGCGCTCTAGTCAGAGTTCCAAAATCTAATGTCTGTGGAATTAAAAGCGCGAGAATTGTATTGATCTCGGTTTCTTTTATTGTTGAATCAACACTTTGCGCGTCGTCTTTGGCAACAACCTCTGCATTCCAAACTTCTGATTCGTGCGTTCCGCCAGTCATTGTTGAGTCCGCAATATAACTCAACTCTATAAGACAAGAATAATTGAGCACAGTGCCTGAATTTGGAGTTACACTGCAATAAACACGATAACAGTCATTTGGATCAGGTGTGCAATTCGCGCCAATATTAGAGCGGTAGAATTGTAATTCAATGGTATTTATGTCCCCGTCTTCATAACTTGTCCCGACTCCATCCTCATCAAACACTCTTCCGTTTACATAAATGTTTTTTGTCGCGCCAACAGCAGGTGTAATAGGATTTGAGACAGAATAAAAATCTGAATAATTAAAAGCGTAATTATTTACAAAAACATCCTGCACAGCTGGCGGATGGTTTACTTGCGCGCGAACAACAGCGAAAAAAAACATTACGGTAAAAATTACCGAAATCGCAACAAAAAATTGTTTAATAAAATGTTTGTTCATGTAGATTGCTTTTATTTTACCACACTCGCTGAAAATCAAAACCCACCGAGGAAATTTCGGTGGGTTTTAGTTTTTTCTAATTACTCTTTTACTGTTACAGAAGTCTTAACATCTTGATTTGCGACTGACACAGATGTTTTAACTCCTTTTGATTCTCCTGATTTCACCACATCCTGACCTGAGCCAGGGTTCACTTTTGCTGATGATGCTTGTTGGGTCGAAGCTCCTTCAGTAACCACTTTTGGCGCGTTAAGGATTGAAATGACCAGCAACGCGGCCAATAATGCCACGACGACCCCCAGAATTGGCAAAGATTTTGAATTCATACAATTACGTAGGGGTAATTTATTAACTTGCGATTGCTGTTATTGTGTTTGTGCCTGAACATGTTCCTGTTACTGCGGCTGGCATGCCGATATTCCAATATAGAATCTTTGTAAGTGGGGTAGCATCAATTGTTCTGTAACCGATAGCAAAATTCGTATCAACTGCTGATGCAGTTAAATCAGTTCCACTACTATACACAACATCGGTCAACGACCACTCTTGAGAAGCAATAGGAACCGTACCAAGAACAGTACAAGGCATGGTTGTTCCTGAAACTTCAACATCAGCTACATCATTGCCATTTTGTGTGATTGTCATTTCTTGATTATTCGCAGTGGTAGTTTCTTGAGCTCGTGTAAGTGTTCCATAATTAATTGTCCCAGGAATGACAAGTGAAAGCAGTGTTCCAACTTCCGCTGTATTTACAGTCGCGTTAACATTATTTGCCGTTGAATCATCGATTGCTTGCACAGAAGCTACCCATGTTTTTGTAGAGTCCGGCCCGCCTGCTGAAGTGGAATCTGCGTATGCTGCAAGGTTGAGTGTACAGTCATAATAAATCTGTGTTGCTGTATTGCCGGTGAGTGTGCAAGCAGTTGCTTTATAACAATCATTATTATCTACTGTGCAGTTTCTGCCACCACTGACATCAGAGCGAAAGAATGTCACGTTTATATCGTTCAAATCTCCGTTCGCATAACTCGTATCAACGCCGTTTTGGTCTGTAACGGCTCCGTTGATATGGATCTCTTTTGTTGCACCAGGAACAAGTGTAATCGCGGTCGTTCCATCATTGTACTCTGCTGTGCGACCGTTTGCCGCATTAGTGATGTATACGGAGTCCACAACAGGTGTCACGTTTGTGACGCCTGCTGATGTTGAAACGCTATCTGCTTGCGACCTAACACTAACAAGAGCCACGAGAACAAAGAGTCCAATAAGGACTAAAGCTCCTCCAAGAATCCATTGAAGGGCTGCTGAATTTTTTGTTTCAGTCATATTATTTTTATGAAGACATTAATTTGTCTTCATTTAAGAAAATTTCTTAAAAGAATTATAGCATTTTAAGCTCGCTTCTCAAAAAAGTTTATCCACAGTCCCAGAATCTACAGATGGAGTTTGAGGAGAAAGAGGAGGAAGTGGTTCGTGTGGCGGTTCAGGCGAAGGTGGTGGTGGTGGTGGTGGTGGTGGTGGTGGAAGAATTACTTTTTTCTTTCGCTTGTTTCTATATAGTATAACACCAGCAAATAGCAAAACTACTAGAATACCTAAACCGATAAACGAATTTGCGAACGATCCGGCTTTTCCAAAAATTGACCCACCGATTCCTGAACCGGAAACTTCAAATGAAACTTTTTGCGCATCAGTTCGTCTTTTCCCATATTCAATATACGCTTCAATAGTATACATTCCTTTGTTTGAGCCGGGATCATATATTTCAGAAAAGACCATCTCATCGCCTCTTCCTACCACATAGCTCTTGCCTCGTAATATATCAACCACTTCATCCCCTCGATAAACAGAAGCTACAAATACCGCGTCAACATCAACTTCACCTGTATTTTGAAACACAACATCCACTTTTACCTTTTCACCGAGATTGTAACTTGGTTTATTTACGCTCACGCCTGAAATTTCCCCTTCTTGCGCAAGAGTACCTTCTGTATAAACAATGAGCGGACTTACTGCTTGCAGTGTTCCAACTTCTGCCCCGTTTGAATAAAAGACAGCTTGCACTTTATATGACCCTTCAATAAGCTTGGGTTCAAGCATGATAGGAAATTGTTGATACGGCTTTCCAGCTATAACTGGCTCAATCCCGGAACTTGGAACCTCAACACTTTCAATAAATTTTTCATCTTCGGTATTTATAAAATCAAAACGAATTTTTTCAATTCGCCAATCAACATTTCCAGTATTGCTGACTTGATATGTTGCTTGAACTACTCTTCCAACTTCTGTTTGATCAACGGAAAACGCTTCGAGTTTATAAGCGAGATTTTCCACGCCTCCAACAGTAACCAAAATCTGCGCCGTAACTCCGGTAACGACCATGTTGCCTGTTTTAACATCTTCACCCAAAGCTTCTTCATTTATTTTCAAAAACCGCAAACGCACTTCATAATTTCCATTTGGTGCGTCCCCTGGATTTATATCAAATTCATACTGAACAGAATTCTGCCCGCTTAACATCACAATATCTTCCTCACCGCTTATAATAAAAGCCGCGTTTTCTCCTGCTGGAACAACATGTATCTTGACGTTACCTATGTCTTCCGGCGCACGATAAAGTCCCACTGTTCTTGATTGTGTTGTATTTCTCAAAATTGAAGGAATCTCAACGGTCGGAGGCGACAATCCAAGCGCCAAAGCCGGATGAACGAAAAAAAAGAATCCTCCAATTATCAACAATAACGAGAGGAAACCTCCGCGCAACATACTCAAAGATAAAATTGATGTTTGCATAAATCTTTATCTGAATGAAACAAAAACTATGAGCAGTGTGATTATTAAAAACAAACCAGACACATATAACATTGTTTTAAGTTTATCAACATTTTTGGAATATGCAAAATAAGAATGTTGATATGACGAATTTGGATCTCGAGAATAAATCTTTTCAAAACTTTTTGCCTTGTCGCTAAATGCCATTAAAGGCACATGCTTTGCATCGTCCGATGTTATGAAAGCATGAAGAATTGTTGAAGCTAAAAAACCGATTGAGAATCCCCAAAATAATTGATAAGCGGCAATCAAACGAAATAGATCAATAAGATCTGTCATGATTGCCTGAAGTCCAAAGAAAAAATTATCCATACCTCTATTTTATGTTATTATATCAGAAATCACAAAGCAATTGTATACACATGTTCCTATTCTACATTAAACAGACATTCAAGATCGTTATCGCGTTCGTGTTGATTTTATTATTTGTCAGAGCTTTTATTGCTGAACCAGGACGCGTTAACGGCCGTTCAATGGAACTCACTTTTCTTGACGAAGATTTTTTTGTTGTAAATAAATTTACGCTTTTGTTTCGCGAACCGCGTAGAGGAGACGTAGTTCAATTCATTGATCAAAAAGAGAAAAAAGTCGTTATCAAACGCGTGATCGGGCTTCCTGGAGACAAACTCTCCATTAAAGACGGGAGGGTATTTTTACTTCAACAAAATATAGGATGGGTCGAGCTTCAGGAAAGCTATCTAGCTCCTGGAATAAAAACTTATTCAGAAACACAACAAGACACAATTTATCTTCCAGTTCCTGAACATTCATATTTTCTAATGGGAGATAATAGACCAATGAGCGGGGACTCGCGTGTTTACGGTTCTGTTCATAGATCCGCTATTTACGGGCTTGTTATTCGACCGAATTTTTGAGGCCAGTAGAGTGTGTCGTCAGAGTTAAACTCCGCTAGGTCTGCGATCGATCCATTCCTAGCATCAACAAGGGAAATTTTTTCGCGATCATCAGACAGCACACGTCGCTGAATATATATTCCATCTTCCAAAGGATAAAACAAAGAACCGAACTGAACAAAAAACCAGCTCTTCTCCAAACGCACAAAACCAAACTTACCGGAAAATGGTTTTGTATCAAACAGCGGTTTTATCTCGGTATATTCGCTTAAATTCAGCTCAACATCTTGCGTTTTGGAAAATTTTTTCGTCCACACATCAAACACATACGCGCTGTTTGTTGTATTTACCAAAAAGAGTTGGGTTCCGTTATCCATTGGCGACACTGAAATTATTTTTTCATTCAAAATCTTATCAATAAAAATGCAATCCAATTTTGGAAAAATCTCCACTTCGTTTACGCACCAAAACGTAGTATTGTCGCTATTTCGAGTCCCTGAAAATAGAGCGTATTTCCCATAAGTATTTGTCGTAATTGATGTTATATTCCAATCCAATTCAGAAGCGTCATAACCCTGTATTGAATTCCAATCAAAACGGAATATGTTATTAGAGTATTCTTGCTTAGCTGTGTCATCTTTTGGTATTGCGTATAATAAATTTTTTTGCGGTAAGAAAAAGTCCCATTGACCAATAATTTCTTGTTCTTCAGATATTGCTGAATTTATTATAGTACTGGTTTTATTTTGATTTGTAACAATAAAAATTGGATCCTCAATCGATATTTTTTGCGTTGTATCAACACTTACAAGCTTTGATATTATTTTTGATCGAAATATCTGTTTGATTTGGTTACCAAAAGAACTTATCCATCTAGCTCTAAAACTTTTTTCAAAGTTGTGTTCTCCAATAGTCGCTTTAACAGCGCTTATGGTCGCCATATCAAGCGAACCTACATCAACAAAAGTGTCTTGAACCTGCTTAGGAGAAATGGGACCTTGAAAAACAGAAACCAGACTGCTTTTTTGCCCTGTTTTTTGTGTAATATCCACTTCAAATGGAATTGATTTGAGTAATGCTTCAGAGTCGTTACGAATTGCCAATATAATTTGGCGTTTATCTTGATCTAATGAAAGCCCTTCAATAAAAACGGAATCGCCGTATTCTTTATCTGTATATTCAGTAGACTGATCAATATCGGAAGAATCCAAAAGATGTAAAATAATTTTTACTTGAGCGCCGATAAGCACTTTATTACCTGACCCAAATGACGTGCTTGTCGTACTAGTAAAATCAATAGCAGTTTCAAATTTATCCTCTGTGTCCAGAACGTTTGAATCAATCGTGAATTTGAAAACGACGTTTCCTTCCCCAAGAGGAAGACGAACGCGCGTTCCATCAACAAACGAAAAAGCTTTGGAATTTCCATCTTTCTTTTTGACAGTGATCCATTCATCTTGTTTTGGATTCGCGCGGAGTATATTTATCTCAATTTCCGCTTTCTCACCGCGAACGACTTCTTGCTCGATAACAGAAGGAGATACTCCAAAATAACTTGCATACGCCGCATTTGGTAATAGAAACGCGAACACAAAAATGCTTAAACCTAACGCTGACGTAAAATTACGCAAAGATATAAATTTCGGGATCATAAACTGAAAATTTGTAAGAATTGTTTGATGAATTTTGGAAGAGGATATTTTGGCACAACGTGAACGACAATAGTTTTTTGAACTATATTACCAGCAAGGTCAGTCGCGTCAACAAGAAAAGAAAAAGTTCCAAATTTCAAACTTGGAATCTCTATTTTTGATTTGTTAAGTTTTTGAGGTCCGGAAGTTACTGTGTATTCTCCAACTCCGGAAAGTTGATCAGACACGTCAATCAACAAATTATGATTGGAAAATGAAAACCAAGATTGTTTTTTTGTTTCAAGATTGGCTTGAATGTTCGGAGGTTTGGTGTCTATTACAAGGCGTTGCGTTATAATTTCTCCAATTCCTTCCGCGGTTTCTCGCGCGATATGTAAAAAGTATATCCCGTCATCAAGCGAAAATGTAGCTTGCGGAGAACGTGTTTCTAAAACAAGATCGTCAAGCGATGCGTCCTGTTTTGTGTTGAGAACATACTTATAAATAGAGGCAGACTTAAGGCCTGGTATTTCAAATGTAAGAACAATGTCAGACGAAGCAAAATAAGTATTATCTTTCAAAAGCATTGAAACAGGGCTGATTAAAGAATCGAGGGTTTGTAAACCAGGATCTGTTGATGTTTCCGAAGGTTGTTCTATCTTGCCATGTTCTTTGGAGATTTCGTTTGTATCTTGAGTCTTATCGTTAATCATTTTTTCATCTGATGTTGATTTTGTATTCAGCAAATCTTCATTATCGGTCGTTGTAGAGACAGGAGATTCTTCAGGTGTGCCAGAATCTGGTTGAGAAATTTCTTGTGTCGTTGTTTGCTGTTCTGAATTTTGCGAGTTATCTGTCGTTGTATCTTCTTGAGTCGTTGTTTCTTCTTGACTGGAATCATTGGATGTTCCTGAAGAGCCACCAGATGAAGATCCTCCTGAACTTACAGTACCAACAGATGAAATAACTCCGGTAGAAAACACAGTCACAGCCGTAGCTCCTGTGATGACCGAATTGCCAATTGTTCCTGAATCACCAGAAGCTGGAATCAAAAAATCAACAAATATTTCAAACGGCCCTTCAGAAGCAAAATCCGGAACTACATTAAAACTGTACCAAACCTTATCAGTTCCACTCGTTATAATCAGTTGCGGCGAACCCTGAAAATAAGCTTGTCCGCTTTTGCGCGCCGAAACATTGATTGTCAGATCTCCGGTATTATCGTTTGCGCTTCGTATAATCCAAAGTCCAACAGTTTGCATACTGCCAACAGGAATTGTCCCAAGATCAAATTGAGGCGGTGAAATGCCAATTGCACGCGTATCGTTGACGCGAAAGAAAAAAAATACTATTGCGGTAGCACAAAATAAAATTACAAAAAAAGACAGACGGAGTGAATTTTTAAGACTATCTTCCATATCAGATTCTTATGATATTCTAACAAATTTTTCGGATATATTAAACTGACTCTTGTGCCGTTCCTGCTATTTTGTTATAGTCGTGCCGATGTCGGGACGTAGCTCAGTAGGTAGAGCGCCTGGTTTGGGACCAGGAGGCCGCAGGTTCGAGCCCTGTCGTCCCGACCAACTGCTGATAGATTCAGATGTGACAGGACGGCTGCGTCGCTCGAGAGAGACAAACTTTGTTTATCTCTCCGCTCGCTATCCTCGCCGTTCGAGCCCTGTCGTCCCGACCAATTCAACAAAAAATGCAATCGCGGGTATCGTATAATGGTAATACTCCAGTTTTCCAAACTGGCACCAGGGGTTCGATTCCCCTTACCCGCTCCAACACAAAAGCGGCAGTTCATCTGCCGCTTTTGTGTTTGCAAACAATGACCTCCTACCAGCACTAAAATGCAGGGTTTCCTGAAAAATTAAAAAGGAGCGATTGAGTTTAATCGCTCCAAAGAAGAACGTGCAGTGTCTGCCCTGCTTCAGCAGTGCAACACTGTTCGCGGACCATGGATGAAGGCAAAAGCCCGAGGACCTCTTGGTAGTTGGTCAACCTCGGTTCCTTCTTCAGTATGAATGAAGGCAAACGTCGCCTGTTTGAACAGTATGGAGATGTCCGAATCCAACACCGCTCCCGGCATCGGCTGTGTTGTCTCGTTCTCGCCCATGAAGAGCGCGATGTTGCTGAAGATCAGGCTGATGTCACAGTCAGCTGTATCCCGAACTTGTACGCCGATTTCACTTCCTTGCGCTTCCGCCAACGACTGAGGTCCGGTGGTGTCTGCCTTCTGCGGTCTAGCGATCGCCGTTCCGCAGACAAGCAACACTACCGCAAGGATCCCAAGAATCTTTTTCATGGTTTTTCCTTCGGTTGTTGTTGTACTTGTAACAAGAAAGCCCGCTCTCTTTTTGCCATCATCCAAAAACATCCAGTCTCCGCCTCCTTTCTGACTGTGTCTTTGGATAACAACCGAGACAGCTCTTGATCCCCGAACTTCAGAAACCAAGAGCTGGCACGGTGAATATAATCTTACCACTTTTTGTTTGCCATTGTTATAGCGGCCGCGAGCGCGTCTGCCGCGTCGTCTGGTTTTGGAGGTTTTGGTAAATGCAGAATTTCTTTTACCATTTTTTGCATTCCAGCTTTTGTCGCGGCACCGTTTCCTGTCATAGCTTTTTTAATTTGCGCTGGAGTAAATTCAAACACAGGAGTTCCTGATTGAGCGGCCATTAGCATTGCAACTCCGCGCGCTTCAGCAACACACATTGCAGTTGACGAACTTTTCCCAAAAAATAATTTCTCAATCGCAACAGCATGCGGTTTGTGATGCGCGAACAAGTCGCCCAAATCATTCGCCAAACTTAACAAACGATTTTCAAACGCGTCACCGCTTGTTGTAACCATAACTCCATAATCAACAAGTTCGACTGCTCCTGCATTTACGAAAATAACTCCAAATCCCATTCGGCCGTATCCCGGATCAAGACCCATCAAAATGTAACCTTGTTCCATAGTAAAGAGATGTTATCAAAAAACCGTTGCCCTTTCAAGACAACGGTTTTCTTTTTTTATTCTTCAACTAATTCTTTCTTCTCATCCTCTCCAATCACTTTGTTCTCTGAAAAAGCTTTTTCAATTTCTCCCACAATCTCCCTTGTTGGTATTGTAATTTCAAGCTCTTCAGGAAGATTAATTTCACCGATCATTTCTTTCTGCATTCCTTCATATCCTGTTCCTGCTGGAATAAGTCGTCCGATAATAACGTTTTCTTTCAAACCTTCCAAACGATCAACCTTTCCAGTTACAGCCGCACTAATAAGAACCTTTGCTGTTTCTTGGAAGGATGCCGAAGACAACCACGAGTCAGTTGAAAGCGAGATTTTTGTGATTCCAAGAAACAATTCTTCTGAAGTTGCTTCTTTTCCTTTTCCAACATCGTCGTTTGCATCGAGGAATGTTGCTTTTTCAATTATCTCACCTGGAAGAAGATCCGTGTCTCCCGGATCAAGCACACGCACACGAGAAAACATTTGATGAATGATAATCTCAATGTGTTTGTTGTTTAATTTCTGACCTTGGCTCGCGTAAATGAACTGAATTTCTTTTGACAGATATTTTTGAACCGCGGCTTGTCCTTTGTGTTTGAACAAAACTTGCAAGTCCAAATTTCCATCAGTCAATGGATCGCCTGACTGAACTTCATCGCCATCTTTAACATAAAGAGTGTATCCAGGTGGGATGATGTATTCGCGAATTTTTTCAACTTCACTTATAACATTCACAACTCCTGCTTTTCCAATTTTCACAACCCCGTCAACTTTTGACTCAATAACTCCGGAAGATTTTTCTGCCAAAGATTGTCCTTTAATAACCGACTCTCCATCTTTAACCAAAATCTTTGATGCTTTTCCGACAATGTGTGGTTCTTCTTCAATTGAAGTGTATGCAACCTTAACTGCCTTTTGTCCCGGACGAATATCAACGATTTGCTTTCCGGTTCCAGCTTGAACAATTTCGCGCTGAGCAATTTCAACGCTAACTTTTCCTGAAACTTCAGACATGATCGCTTTTTGTTTTGGATTGCGAGCTTCAAACAATTCTTCAACGCGTGGCAAACCTTGCGTGATATCTTTTCCTGCAACACCTCCAGTGTGGAAAGTACGCATTGTAAGCTGTGTTCCAGGTTCTCCAATTGATTGTGCGGCCATGATTCCTACGGCAGTTCCCATGCGAACGAGTTTGTTGAAAGCAAGATCATATCCATAACACTTTCTACAAACACCTCGACGCAAGCGACATGTTGTAACACTTCGAACATGAGCTTCGGTTAGATTTTCACCAGCGGCTTCAAGTTCACGAATGTGTTCTTCTGTAATTATCTCGCCAGCTTTGACTATAATTTTTCTACCACCAGGTTTTTTAACATCAGATAACGCAGAGCGTCCAAGAATGCGAACAATAAGTGGTTCTCCGATTTCATCTGATTCCTCTTTTGTAAGATGAACTCCTTGATCGTCTCCGCAATCTTCTTCTCGTACGATTACGTCTTGCGCAACATCAACCAAACGTCGAGTAAGATACCCAGCGTTTGCTGTACGCAAAGCTGTGTCTGTCAAACCTTTTCGAACACCGTGAGAAGAAATAAAGAATTCAAGAACATCGTATCCATCTTTGAAGGAAGATTTAACTGGGAGTTCAATAATTTCTCCGGCTGGGTTTGCAACAAGTCCTTTCATACCGACCATCTGCGTCATCTGACCCCAAGTTCCACGAGCTCCGGATTCAATCATTGTGTAAGCTGAACTGTCTTTTGATAAAGATTTTTTCGATTCATCCGCGATGCGATCTTTAATCTCACTCCAAATTTTGATGATAGATGAATGACGCTCGGAAGCAGTGAGAAGACCTTGCTCAAAAAATTCTTCAGTTTCTCGCAAACGGCTTTCTCCTTCCGCGATCAGTGCTGGCTTGTTTGCAATTGTTGGAAGAGCTGACATTCCCCATGAGTAACCAGATTGAGTTGAATACTCAAACCCGAGTTCTTTCAAACGATCAAGAAATTGCGCTGTAAGTTCAGAACCATTAAGTTCAAGATAGTATTTAACGATATTTGAAAGCTCTTTTTTGCCAAGTGTCTGGTTCATGAATGGAACTTCGTGTGGAAATTGTGAATTCACAATAACACGCCCAGGACTTGTAATAAGAGTCTCTCCGTTTTTCAATCGAACAACACACCAATCTCTCCATTTAAGATGACCAATGCGAACAGCATAGAGCGCGTCAGTTTCATCTGAAAAAATTGGCAAGCCAGTTTTTTCTTTTGGCATTGGTGTTAATTCCATTGTGAGATAGAAAATTCCCCAAGCAATATCTTTTCCAGGAGTCACAACTGGCCCGCCGTGCGCTGGCTTAAGCAAGTTTTTGGATGAAAGCATGATCTCGCGAGCTTCGGCACGCGCTTCTTGAGTGAGTGGAACATGAACAGCCATTTGGTCGCCGTCAAAGTCCGCGTTGTACGCGTCACAAACAAGTGGGTGAATTTGAATGGCTTTTCCTTCAATAAGCGTTGGACGAAATGCCTGAATACCAAGACGGTGAAGAGTTGGAGCGCGGTTCAAAAGAACAAATGCGTCTTTGATTATCTCTTCCAAAATATCCCAAGTCTCTGGTCTGTCTGACTCGATAAAACGATTAGCGCTTCGAATGTTATGAACGTATTCACGCTCAATCAGTTTTGAAATAATAAACGGCTTGAAAAGTTCAAGCGCCATTTTCTTTGGAAGACCGCATTGATCAAGTTTAAGATGAGGGCCAACAACAATAACGCTTCGTCCAGAATAATCAATACGTTTTCCAAGAAGGTTCTGGCGGAAACGACCTTGCTTCCCTTTCAACTGGTCAGCAAGAGATTTTAGTTGGCGCTTTTTTCCTGTTGCCGCAATAACAGTTTTGCTGTGACGTGCGCTATTGTCGATAAGTGCATCAACAGCTTCTTGCAACATGCGTTTTTCATTTCGAGAAATAACTTCTGGCGCGTTCAATTCATACAAACGTTTGAGACGATTGTTGCGGTTGATAACACGGCGATAAAGATCGTTCAAATCAGAAGTTGCAAATCTGCCGCCATCAAGAGGAACCATTGGGCGAAGATCTGGTGGAATGATTGGAACAACTTCCAAAACCATCCATCCTGGTTTGATATTGTTTATGAAAAGCGATTTTAGTAATTTGAGACGTCTTAGCAAACGATCGCGTTTTGTTTTTGTCGCATCTTCAAGTTCCTCTTCGAGCTTTTTCATTGTTTCCTCAACATTCACGCGTCTTAACATTTCCTGAACAGCTCCAGCGCCAATTCCTGCTTCAAAAATATGACCGTACTTGAGCGACCAATCATGATATGTTTGTTCAGAAATAATAGACAAAACTTTCATGTCTTCAAGATCATTCATCACTTGTTCATAATCCAAAGTCAGTTCCTCTGTTTTCTGATCGCGAATTTCTTCCAAACGATGCATTTCTTGTTTAATTTTCTTTTCATCAGTTCCAAACTTTTCTTCAAGACGTCCAACATCGCGCTTAAATTCACCTTCAATCATTTTCTCTTTGCTCTTTTTTTCTTGTTTAACTTGTTCAATAGTTTGTTCTTTTGCTTCTTCATTTATATTGGTGATAATGAAGCTTGCAAAGTAAATAACTTTTTCCAAATTCTGAATTGACATGTCAAGCACTGTTCCGATTTTGGAAGGTACTCCGCGCAAAAACCAAATATGCGTAATTGGACATGCGAGCTCGACATGACCCATACGTTCGCGTCGAACAATCGAGTGTGTTACTTCAACTCCACACTTATCACAAACAATTCCTTTGTAACGGATTTTTTTATACTTACCGCAATAACACTCCCAATCTTTTGATGGTCCAAAAATCTCTTCAGCAAACAAACCGCTTTTTTCAGGTTTCTGTGTGCGGTAGTTGATTGTTTCCGGTTTTAATACTTCTCCGAATGACCAGGAACGCATAACTTCAGGTGAAGCCAAGCGTAGGCGAATGGAGTCAAAGTCTGTTGATTTGAGCGAGTCTTGTTTTTTGAACATATTTATTTTGACTTCTTCTCTCCTGGCAGGTCGACCTTTTTGCCATCTTTCAAAAGCTCAACATCCAGACACAGACCCTTAAGCTCTCGAACAAGCACATTAAATGATTCTGGGATATTCACTTTTCTTATTTGCTCACCTTTGATAATTGCTTCGTATGCTTTTGATCGGCCGGGAACATCATCTGATTTGATTGTAAGAATTTCTTGAAGAGTGTGCGCGGCGCCGTATGCTTCCAAAGCCCACACTTCCATTTCTCCGAAACGCTGTCCTCCGAATTGCGCTTTTCCACCGAGCGGTTGCTGTGTGATAAGCGAGTAAGGACCGATCGAGCGTTGATGCATTTTGTCTTCAACCATGTGAGAAAGTTTGAGAATGTACATGTATCCGATTGTCACAGGGTTTTCGAATTTTTCACCATTTCTTCCGTCATAAAGATCAACCTGACCTGTTGTTGCCATTCCGGCTTTTTCCAATTCTTCATGAATCTGCGCTTCTGTTACTCCATCTAGAACATGAGTTGTAACGTTGTATCCAAGCGCGTTTGCGGCAAGACCCAAATGGACCTCGAGAATTTGTCCGAGGTTCATACGTGAAACAACTCCAAGCGGAGTGAGGATAACATCAAGCGGAGTTCCGTCTGCTAAAAACGGCAAGTCAGCCATTGGAACAACTCTTGAAATAACACCTTTGTTTCCGTGACGTCCCGCGACCTTATCACCAACTTGAATTTTTCGAAGGTCAGCAATTGTAACTTGGATTGATTTGATAACTCCTGGTGAAAGTTTGTCTCCAGCTTCTCGAGAGAAAATCGTTACATCAACAACTTTTCCGTGTTCACCATGTTCAAGATATAAAGAAGAATCACGAACATCGCGCGCTTTTTCTCCAAAGATCGCTCGAAGCAATTTTTCTTCTGCTGAAAGTTCTGTTTCACCTTTTGGAGTAATTTTTCCAACCAAGATATCACCTGACTTTACTTCAGCTCCAATACGAATTATTCCTTCAGCATCAAGGTGTTTCAATTTTTCTTCTGAAACGTTTGGAATGTCAGACGTAACAACTTCTGGACCAAGTTTTGTGTCGCGAACATCAATTGTGTAGTTTTCAATGTGGACTGAAGTAAATCTGTCATCATGAACAAGCCGTTCAGAAATAATAACAGCGTCTTCAAAGTTATATCCGTCCCATGCCATAAATCCGACCAAACAATTTTGTCCAAGCGCGAGTTCTCCGTGATCAACCGCTGACGAGTCAGCAACAACGTCACCCTTTTTGATTTTCTGTCCTTTATCTACAACTGGTCGTTGATTGATTGCTGTTGAATTGTTAGAACGCAAAAACTTTTTCAACTCGTAATCAAACACATTGTCGTGCTTGTCTGTAATTTGAATTCGACTTGAGTCAACTTGTGAAATTTCTCCTTCTTGTTCTGCGACAACAACGTGGCCTGAATCTTTTGCCGAACGTTTTTCAACACCGGTTCCAATAATTGGCGCATCAGGTTTAATAGTTGGAACAGCTTGACGTTGCATGTTTGTTCCCATGAGCGCGCGAGTCGCGTCATCGTGTTCCAAAAACGGAATAAGCGCGGTTCCAATTGAAACGATCTGCTTTGAAGAAACGTCCATGTAATCAATTTCTGATTGTGAGACGATTTTTGGTTCCCCATATTTTCTTCCGCCAATAAATTCATCAATAAAATATCCATTTTCATCAATTGGAATTGTTGCCGGAACTGTAACTGATCGTTCTTCTTTGAATGCATTGATAAATTCAACCTCGTCAGTCGCTCTGGCGATTTTTTTTCCATTTTTTTCTTCTTTTACAACTTTTCGATATGGAGTTTCAATAAACCCATAATCGTTGATAATTGCATATGATGCGAGGTGGCCGATAAGTCCGATGTTAGGTCCTTCCGGAGTTGCGATTGGACAAATACGACCATAGTGAGTTGGGTGAACATCGCGAACTTCAAAGCCCGCGCGCTCACGCGAAAGACCACCAGGCCCCATAGCTGAAAGTCGACGTTTGTGTTCGAGCTCCGCAAGTGGGTTTGTTTGATCCATGAATTGTGAAAGCTGTGAACTCATGAAAAATTCTCGCACAGCTCCAATAACAGGGCGAGCATTGATGAGCTTTCCTGGAGTAAGAGCTCCGATATCTTGAGTTGACATTCGATCTTTAATAATGCGTTCCATTCGAGCAAGACCAACACGGAAACGACCCTGAATGAGTTCACCAACAGCTCGCACGCGACGATTTCCCAAATGATCTACATCATCAGGATCACCTTGTGTGATATTTAAATTGATAATCTCTCGAACAATTTTTACTAAATCTTCTTTTCTGATAATTCGTTTCTTTTCATCTGCAACTTCTTCTGGCGAAACATCATCATTGAAGCGCAAATTAAATTTGTATCGTCCGACTTTTCCCAAATCGTATCGATCAAAATTGAAAAACATTGAGTGAATAAGACCTTTGGCATTATCAGCTGTTGCGCGATCTCCAGGTCGAATACGCTTGTACACTTCAATCAAACCATCATCTTCATTTTTTGAAATGTCTTTGTTCAGCGTTGCTTCAATGTAGTGATTGATTGGATGAGTATCAATGTCTTTAAAGAAAGACATAATCTCTTCGTCAGTTGAAATACCAAACGCGCGCATAAGAGCTGTAACAGGGACTTTGCGCTTGCGATCGATTTTTACCCAGATCACGTTTTTTGGATCTGTTTCAAATTCAAGCCATGCTCCGCGGTTTGGAATAATCTTTGCTCCATAATATCTGCGTCCTCGATAAACTTCCGCGGTAAAAAATGCTCCAGCGCTTCGTACAAGTTGTGACACGACAACACGCTCAACACCGTTAATCACAAATGTTCCGCGTGGAGTCATGATTGGAAGATCACCCAAATAAATTTCCTGTTCTTTGACGTCTTTTGTGCGCAAATTCACAAGGCGAGTTTTAACTCGAAGTGGCGCTTCAAACGTCACGTTTTTCATGCGTGATGTTTTTTCATCAAACTTTGGCTCATCCAAATAATAATCATCAAAATAAAGCTCGAGATCGCGACCAATAAAGTCGTGAATAGGTGTGACTTCAGAAAAAAGCTCTTTGATTCCCTCATCAAAAAACCAACGATAAGAACGACGTTGAACCTCAATCAAGTCAGGAAGCTCAAGAGCATCCGTGGCTGTATTGAAGACTTTTCGCTCTCGTGTTTTAACAGGGGTGCGGCGATATATAGGCATAATAGAAAACAAAAAGAAAACCTTTGATTTAGAGGTCTTCCTTATTTATTTTGTTTGTGGGTTGAGAAAGCCATCAAAGAGTGGGTGAGTTCTTTAGATGGAAACTACCTTCTGTGCACCTGGTTGACCGTTCAGCCACAAACGAGGTGAAATATTTTGTCAAACTTTGCTCAAATTAGCTAAAAATGACGAAATGCAACGAGATAGTAACATGCGCTGGTACGAACGTCAAGTGCCATATGTGAACTTTCAGTGGATTGTCAAGAGTTAGGATTTTTTAGCTAAAAAAAGCAAAAAGACCGTTGTCAGGTCCTTTGTAAACTTGGGTTTATCCACAGCCTCCTTTTCACAAGGCTGCGAAGTGAAGCCACGAAAGAGTTACCGAGTCAAAACATCTGAGCATGAGGAGAGAGATTTTGCCGCATTCCGTTAGGAACACAGCGATGCTCGCGGTTTTCATTCGGAAATATCGTACCCCACATCGCAGCCTTGCAAAAACAAGGCGTAATAACACTTAATATTATAGTGTTAATTTGGAAAAAATCAAGTAAAAGGACCAAAAGGACGAAGAAGACCAAAATGACCAAGAAGGAAACCCCATTTTTACTCAATTTTCTATCTACAATCTTCGATATCACGAAATATGATTGTGGAGAGAAGAAAAAGTGGGTCCAAGTGAATGGGTGGACCCTGCCCAGTTACTGCACTATTGCTTCGAAACCATGTGTAATCTCGACAAGCTCCCCTGCGACAAGATCATCGTCCCAAGGAACTTCGACTGCCTTTACGAGGCCGAGTTCGTTCAAGCCAATCAGTTGCGCTTGAATTTTCCCTTGAACTTCACAAATAAACGTAAAGAGAGGAGTTTTGATCGGAATGTAGTCGCATTTGAGTCTGCTTGGGTCTATGAAACCTCGCTCAAACGACCCGATGAGCGGAACTTCAGAACAGCGCTTGCGATCAACGGCGTATGGGTAGTAGACCCAACAGCCATCGACCTTTTTCATATAAGCAACTTGTCCAGCTCCCATGAGCTTTTCTGGCTTGCCATCGATCTCGCCTGTCGTAGCGTGGCGATCGTCTGGAAGTTCGAGTAATGGTCCGGCTCCGAATTGATCGCCGTCTCTGTAAACGATTCGCGCCTTTGGCGGATCGACCGGTTCTGACGAAGAGATTCGTCGAATAGGCTCCGGAAAAATCGTAGGTCTTTTTCCTTTGAGACGAACGACCTCGATCTTCCTGTCAGACCCAGTCAGTGAAATGTGCCCGCCGACTTCTCTCGGAGGTCCGTCCTTATGAAGACGGTATCTGCACTGCGGGACAGTTACAGAACCGAGAAGTGGATCTGGAACGATCGTGACTGTCATGTAGACGGTCAACAGCAGACGATCGAGCTCGCTCCAATCTGATCCAATGAGCACGACAAGTTCTGATCGCGAACGACGCTTCGCATCGAGATTAACAGCTTCTCCCACGCACTCACAGATCTCATCGACAGCAAGTTCGACTGCAGTCGGTGATTTTTGCGCACGCGCTCGAATGAGTGCTTTCTTTGCGCGACCGATCGCACTAGCGAACCTCGCACGATCAGCACGTCTTTGTCGCGCCATTTCCGCGTTGAGCTCTGCGCCGACAGTATCACCGATCGTGCTGTGCGCTGTCTGCGGCGGTGGTCTCTCTCCTACCTCTTGCCTATTCCCTATTCCCTCTTGCCTCTTGCCAACTTCCGGCCTTGTACCAGGAACGAAGTTTGAAGCACCAAGCGCCACAGAAATTTGCGTTGTTCGAACCTTGATCGGCGCCGCGACTTGCGGCTTTGGCGTTGTCCGAATCTTCTCCATTTTTCTCCCCCTTCATCCTCGATTATCTCATCAAGGAATTTGTTACGCCAATGTTTACTCTTCTACAATAAAACCGCTCAGGGAGGTCGAGAATGTCACATAGTGATCTAGGCATGGCCGTAGATGTGTGTAACGTGACGAATCAACACGGTGCAAAAAAAGTTTTCACCTTGTCTGCATCGGAGATCGCGCCAGGGTGGGTTCTCGTCCTCCATAAGCGGTTTTAAAAGTTCACATTGAAAACAAAATCCCATGTTTGGAGAGATATAGCGAACATATCACCAAACACGGGATTTCCTTAATTTTTCGCGACTCTCTCCAGAAACGCGAAAACGTAAATTGTGATTTTTTTAGAGCCAGCCCCGACAGAGTGTCGGGGCTGCTCAGGTTGAGTGTTACTATACCGGATTGCCAGGGCACGTCATGTCGAAACGGAACCAGTTTCCAGCCGGCGACTGCACTCGCTGTCCTCCGCACGAACCAGCGAAGAAAGAGCTAGTAAACGAGGTGTGGGCGAAGTAGATCTGGTCGCCTACGACGTCGCCGTCCTTGTCGTGCTGGATCTCTGCCAGAATCTCACCGGTCTGCGCATCGTAGAAACGCTCCAATCCGGCGACATAGTGCGCTCCATCGCGCTCGACGACACAAGTACCATCGACGGTCTGGTGACCGATCATGTAGTCGCCAAGGTTTCGAACCATGAGCTCCGTTCCATTGGGACACGGGTGATCCACATCCTCCGGGAGTTTGGCCGCGCACGCGGATACGAACAGCGATACGACGAGCACCATCACGAGTAAGTAACGCATTGTCTCCTCCTTGGCTTTCACGCCTGATTGTAGATTTCTGCCCACACTTGCGGACAGTGTTCAATCCATATAAATGAACTGAACACTATCAGCATATTTATTGTGTCATTCTGAGGGAGTAATTCATTCGTGATCCTTCACGGAATTTACCCTGAGCGGAGGCAATCATGGCCTTCGACAGGCTCAGGCAATAATTGCCGAAGTCGAAGGGTTCAGGATGACAAGAAGGAAGAAAGTTGCTCTGGACGACAACTGTTTGAACGGTTGTGCTGTGTCGAAGGGAACAGCGGCGATAGTCCGATGGCCCGGAGACATAGCACAACCGTTCAAACTATGATGAAATAATTTAACGAACAAAGATATCACAAAATGCCGATTTTGTCAAGAACGCTTCTGTGCTAAAATGTCTCCATGTCACGCAGACGCAAACGTACGTATAAACGAGCCGAAGAAGAGAGCAAGGGCTCCATCCTGGGAATTGAGCTCAATCAAGAAACAAAACGCGGCATTATTGTCGTGTTGCTTTTTGCAGTTGCGGCGCTAATGTTCCTGTCGTTTTTCCAAATTGCAGGAAGTCTTGGAACAATTATAAATTCTGGTCTTTCTCAATTTTTTGGCTTTGACCGCTTTCTTGTCCCACTTGTTTTAATTATGATAGGAGCAACACTTGCATATCCGGAGCGTGGAACTTTTTCAACTTGGAATTTACTTGGGTTGTTTTTCTTTTTCTTGTCATTCAATTCAATACTAAATCTTTTACTTGTTAATAAGCCTGAACCGTTCACACAAAATCTTTCTTCTGCTGGTGGATATCTTGGTCAATTCTTGGGTTTACTTTTGCCAACTTTCGTTGGTTATTGGGGAGCGATCGTAATTGCGATTGCTCTACTTTTTATTTCAATAATGCTTGCCTTTAACACGTCGCTTCATAAGCTTGGCCCAGCGCAAACTCATTTGTCAGGTTGGATTGGGAGAATGTTTAGTAGAAAAATCGGAGAGGTTGCAGAAGTTGAAGAGGCAGAATATGACGAAAAGGTTGGAGAAGTTGAAGACGAAGAAGAAGTCGAAGAAGAAAATCACGAATTTCATGCAAAACCTGTTGAAGTAACAAAACAACTTGAAACTCTCCTTGCTACAAAACAACGACGTCAAATTAACATTCCACTTACTTTGCTTGATCGTTCAACATCAAAAGCTCAATCAGGTGACATTGAACGCAACAAAGAAATTATTGAAAAGACATTTCATGAATTTGGAATCGACGTCGAAATGGGAAACATTTCTGTTGGCCCAACAGTCACGCAATATACACTTCGTCCAGCGCAAGGAATCAAGCTCGCACGAATTGTGAGTTTGCAAAATGACCTTGCGCTTGCTCTTGCCGCGCACCCAATCCGTATGGAAGCTCCAATTCCTGGAAAATCCCTGGTTGGTATTGAAGTTCCAAATACAAAAGTTGCGACAGTTACGCTACGAGATGTTATTGAATCAAAACCATATCGTGAATGGAAAGGGGCTCTTGCAATTCCACTTGGAAAAGACGTGTCTGGCGGAACTTGCATGATCTCACTTGATAAAATGCCTCATCTCCTTGTTGCCGGAGCAACTGGTTCTGGAAAAAGTGTATGTCTAAATGCAATTATTTTATCACTCATTTATCAATACGGTCCTGATGATTTGAAATTCATCTTGGTTGATCCAAAACGTGTTGAACTAACAGCGTATGCTGGAATTCCACACTTACTTGTTCCTCCAATTGTTGGAGTTGATGACACAGTAAACGCGCTTAAATGGACTGTGAGAGAAATGGAACGACGTTTAGACATGCTATCAAAACATGGAGCGCGAAACATTGATGATTACAATGCTAAGGTCGAAGAACGCATGCCAAAAATTGTAATTTTGATTGATGAACTCGCAGATCTTATGTCAGCAAGTGGGCGAGAAGTTGAAGCAACGATTGTCCGTATTGCTCAAATGGCGCGCGCTGTTGGAATTCATCTTGTACTTGCAACTCAACGTCCGAGTGTTGATGTTATAACGGGGCTTATTAAGGCCAACATCCCTGGACGTATTGCCTTCGCAGTTGCCTCTCAAACCGATTCACGCACAATTCTCGATCAATCTGGTGCAGAAAAACTTCTTGGTCGTGGTGACATGCTTTTCACATGCGCAGAAATATCAAAACCAAAACGAATTCAGGGCGCGTTTGTTTCTTCTGATGAAGTTGAGCGAATTGTTTCGTTCCTTCGTAAAAAAGGAGAACCTGATTACAATTTGGCAATCACTGAAATCACAAAAGCCGGAACAGTTTTTGATAATCCGGAAGATAGCGATCCAATGCTTGAGGAATGTGTCCGAGTTGTTCTACAGTCCGGGAAAGCTTCGACGTCTTTACTGCAACGACGACTTCGCATTGGATATTCACGGGCCGCTAGAATAATGGATCTACTTGAACAAGGCGGAGTTATTGGTCCACCTGATGGTTCAAGACCGCGCGAAGTGTTGATTGATGAATGGCCACCTGGAGGAAATATAAAAGAGGGAATGCCAATTGCGCAAGATGATTATGAAGAGGCTTGGGGAAAAGAAACTAGAGAAGCTGAAGAGGCAGAAGAAGTTGTAGCGGTAGGCTTTGGCATTCCAGAAGCTGAAGAAGCTGCAGAAGATCAAGAAGTGGAAAAAGATGAGAAGGAAAACTGGGAAGATAAGATCGATGACGAATGGATAAAATAAAATTACTGTGCCTTTCACAATCCGACAATTCAACCACCAAGAACTTCTTTGCGATAAACTCAAAACACTTCGCAAAGAGGCAAATTTTACGCTTTCACAAATGGCGGAAAAAACAAAAATCCGAAAACAATTTTTGAAACGACTTGAAGCTGGTCAATATGATAAATTGCCAGATCCCATCTACACACGAAATTTCTTAAAAGTATATTTACGAATTCTCAATACTGAAGATTCCTACTTCTTGGATTTGTTTGAACAGGAACGTGGAACATGCGACTTCATCAAGCAAGCATGTCTGCCACGTCAACGCGCACACAGTCTTCGATTCTTAGTTGCAAGTCGGTTTATAAAGATCGGATTATTTAGTTTTGTAGCTTTAAGTGTTGTCTTTTATTTTGGAATCCAAATCCGCACAATAATCATGCCGCCAGAACTTTCAATTTTTGAACCACAAGACGGAATAACAACTCAAGACGCAACAATTTCTGTTTCTGGTCAAGCAGAAGATGGTGCTGGAGTTAAAATAAACGGAAATGAAGTTCTTATGACAAAAGACGGAACGTTTGAATTTGAAATAGCTCTTGAACGCGGAATCAATATTATCAAGATCGAAAGTATGAAGCGTTATTCAAAGCCAGCAGTTGAATATAGACGTGTAGTTCTAAACCAAGATCGGTCCGTGTCTCTTATTCCACTTGTGGATAAATAACAAAATCTTGAACAATGTCAAAAAAAGATAACACGAAACCTCCGCTCACTTGAGCGGTTGTTTTGTATTTGTGTTTAAAAAACCAAACAAAACCCTTGATTTTAT
This sequence comes from bacterium, assembly GCA_020057555.1. Lineage (GTDB taxonomy): Bacteria > Patescibacteriota > Patescibacteriia > UBA9934 > GWF2-40-263 > JACQXU01. The sequence continues at coordinate 60,442 of JAGVFR010000028.1, forward strand.
TGGAGAAAGTAGTAAAGTAGCATAGTAGAAAAGTAGCAAAGGAATTCTAAAAATCTTCCATTTTACAACCATCTGCCACTCTGTTACTGTCTACTCTACTACTACTTTTATATGGCCAAACAAATTTCAAAAGACGTTGAAACAGACGCTAAATCACGCGCGGCATTTGATGCAATCTCGCAAATCAAACAAAGATTTGGAGAAGGATCAATCATGCGCCTAGGTGAGGCAAAAACCATGCAAGTTGATGCTATAACAACAGGATGTTTATCGCTTGACCTTGCGCTTGGTGTTATGGGAGTTCCACGCGGACGAATTATCGAAATTTACGGACCTGAATCATCTGGAAAAACAACGCTAGCTCAACACATTGTCGCTGAAGTTCAAAAAACTGGCGGGCTTGCGGCGTATGTTGATGCAGAACATGCGCTTGACCCAGAGTACGCACAAAAAATTGGCGTGAACATTGACGAACTTTTTATATCCCAACCAGATAATGGAGAACAAGCTCTTGAGATTGTTGAAACACTTGTTCGTTCAAACGCAGTTGATGTGGTTGTAATTGACTCTGTCGCGGCGCTTACACCAAAAGCAGAAATCGAAGGTGAAATGGGCGACTCGCACATGGGACTTCAAGCACGCTTGATGAGCCAAGCGCTTCGTAAGCTTGCCGCAATTGTTAGTAAATCAAAAACAACTGTTATTTTCATTAACCAAATCAGAATGAAGATTGGAGTCGTGTTTGGAAATCCAGAAACAACCCCCGGTGGAAACGCACTCAAATTTTATTCTTCTATACGAATAGAGATTCGACGTAGCGCGCAAATAAAACAAGCGGAGGCAATTATCGGAAATAGAACAAAAGTTAAAATTGTAAAAAACAAGGTCGCTCCGCCTTTCCGCACATGCGAATTCGACATTATGTACAACGAAGGTATTTCAATTTCCGGCGACCTTATAGATGTTGGAACCCAAATGGAAGTTATCAAAAAAAGTGGAAACAACTACTATTTCAATGAAGAAAAACTTGGTCTTGGCAGAGAAAACGCGAAACTTACTCTTCGACAAAGTCCTGAACTGATGAAAAATATCCGCGAAGAAATTTTGAAAGTTCTTGCATTAGTACCGGAAGTGTGAAAAAGCCGTTAGCCTCTAGCCTTTAGCATTAAAAATGCTTTTTTCCTAACGGCTAACAGCTAATGGCTAGTTAACTCGTTCTGTATATTCTCCAGTATCTGTGTTTATCAATACATGATCGCCTTGTGTGATAAACGATGGAACTCTCACTTTCAAACCATTATCAAGTTCTGCTTCTTTCAGCACGTTTCCTGATGCTGTATCACCTTTTACAGCAGGTTCAGTATATACCACAAAATATTCAACTTTTTGTGGAAGAGTGACGCTAAGCGCTTGTCCTTCGTGCATAACTACATTGGCTTCTAAACCTTCTTTCAAATAAGGAATACTATCTTCCATATCTGCTTTTGCTATCGAAACTTGCTCGTACGTCGTGTTGTCCATGAATGTATATAAATTTCCATCATTATAGAGATACTGCATTTTTTTGTATTGAACATCCTCAAATGTAAGAGACTCGGCAGATTTAAAGTTTGTCTCCTGAACCTTTCCGGTTTTAATGTTCTTCATTTTTGTTCTAACAAAAGAACTCCCCTTTCCTGGGCTCACTCTTTGAAAATATGTGACCAACCATAGTTCACCATTTATATTAACAACTGTGCCTTTTTTGATATCGTTTGGGGAGGACATAAGTGAAAGTAGAAAAGTAGTAGAGGAAATTTAGAATAATGACGATGCAGGAAACAAGATAACGTCTTCTATTTTCGTTTGGCCGGTTAAAATCATGTGTAAACGATCAATGCCAAGCGCGTTTCCAAACGTCGGAGTTCGCACGGATGGTAGCAGAGACAATAATTCTTCGTCAATGGGATGAATTGTTTTGCCAGCTTGCTTCCTTTCTTGTGCTTCTTCTTCGAAACGTTTGCGTTGTTCATTTTCGTCTGTTAATTCTGTAAATCCGTTACACAATTCAAGACCATTCATATACAACTCAAAACGCTCGCCATATTTTCCGTCTGAAGTTAACCGAGAAAGAGAGGCTTGATATTTTGGATAGTCGTATACGAAAACATTTCCAGAAAGATTCGGCTCAATTTTTGTCAAAAACAAACGATAGAATAAATCGCTTTCTGTATCATTTGATGTTGTGTGAATTCCGTGACTAGCACAAGCGTCAAAAAGCATTTTGCAATCAGCGTTGTCTAAATCAATTTTAATGTATTGTAAAAATAAATCTCTCATTCGTTTTTTTTCAAATTTTGTATTTCGGATTTCTTCGTATTTCGGATTTCTAATTTCGAATTTAACTAGCTCAATCAACTCTTCCGTCTCCTCCATACAAACCTGATAATCAGCTCCTTGTTGATACCATTCGAGCATACTAAATTCTGGATTGTGATTTCCACCAAACGTTTCATCATTTCGAAAAACTTTTGTAATAGTAAAAATTTTCTCCAAACCATGTCCTAAAAGTTTTTTCATTGAATACTCTGGGCTGGTGATAAGTGCTGCGCGATGTTCAATTCCATTTGATTCTCGAACGATTGTTTCAAATGGCGAAAGATTGGGTTCCATTCCAGGTGACTGTACAAGAATCGGTGTTTCAACTTCCAAATATCCTCGCGAATTAAAAAACGACCGAATGGAGTCATTCATCATTTGTCGTTCATGAATGATGTTTCCAATCGGCCGCATTTTTTATCTTTGAGTGAATGGGATAAGCGCCATTACACGAGCGCGCTTGATCGCGTTTGAAAGCTCGCGTTGATGTTTCATGCACACGCCAGAACGCTTTCGCGCGACAATCTTTGCAAATGAAGAAAGATATCTACGCAAATTTTTTACATCTTTGTAATCAATATGAACATTGTTATTTGCGCAAAAATAACACTGTTTTTTCTTTTTTTGTTGTTGTTGTGGTTTGTTGTTGTTCATCATAAAAATTTCTAAAAAGGAATATCTTCAACGCGAATCTCATCATCTCTATTTACTGGAGCATCATCTTGCACAGTTTTTGGTTCTGGTGGAACAAAAGCACTGCCTGATTTGCTCTGGAAAACAGGCGCGCCAGAAGCAGGAGCTCCTGCGCGATCAAGCATGATTATATTTTCTGCGACAATTTCCGTACGATATCGTTTAATACCATCCTGTCCTTCCCAATCTCTTGTTTGAAGTCTGCCTTCAACATAGACTTTTCTACCTTTTGCCAAATACTGTCCACAAATTTCTGCTAAACGTGCCCAAGCAACAACGTTGTGAAATTCTGTTGCTTCTTGTTTATTTCCTGCGGCATCATTCCACTGGCGATTTGTTGCAACACCAAGTGTGCAAACTTTCTGACCTGATGGAGTTTGTTTAACTTCAGGATCACGAGTCAGATTACCAAGAAGAGTCGCGCGGTTAAGTGAAAACATATTAAATATTTTCAGTTACGTCAGCTTTTAAAATTTCGTCCAACTTTTTGTCGAGTTCTTCCATACTCATTTTGGATTCAACCGAAGGAGCTTGAGATAAAACTGGTTGAGCGATCTCCGCGGCTTTTTCAATTCTTCGACGAACAGGACGTGCTCCAGTTGCCGCACCTTGTGGTGTGAAATGTTCTTTACGCGCCTCTTCTGAAAGAGGAGCAACGTAAGAGGACAACTCAAACTTGCTCGTCTCTGCATACGATGGTCGCATTGTTATTGAATGGCGCAAAATTTCATCCGTGAGAGTGAGCTTACGAATGAGTTGCTCGATTGCTGAACTTTCAGCGTCGAAATAAACAAGGATGTACGTTCCGTGATTCTGTTTTTTGATCGTATACGCAAGATGTATCTTTCCGAGATTTTCGGTTTTCACGATCGTACCGCCAACAGTCTCAACTTCCGCAACAATCTGTGCCTGAATCTTTTCGATTTCAGCTTCAGTGTATTGGCTTGAGACTATAAACAAAAGTTCGTATTTGTTCATATGATCTGGTTTGGGTTTTTTCCAAACAGTCCGAATTGGACTATGGGCAGAAAAGAATTAAGTGTCGTTATCCTAGAGAATTCTGGTAAAAAGGTCAAGGGCGGGGCATAATGTGTGATATGACTTTTTTCATTCTCGGTTCACATCCAGATATATCTATCGCGGAAATCAAAGCAATCGTTGGAGAACGACCTGTGTTTGGTACATCCAAAAACGTTTTACTACTTGAGGATGTAGATGAAAACTTGGGTGAACTGCAAGAACGACTAGCTGGAACAATCAAAATCGGACGAATCATTGGCGAGATGGATATTTGGAACACAACCGAAGTGTCCGCACTCATCGCAAGTGTTGTTTCAGAAGCCGCTGGAAAAAACAAAATCGAATTTGGTTTGAGTGATTATGGAATTAAGCAAGATCTCTCGACAATCGGAAAAGAAATAAAGAAACAAGTGAAACAAACCGGCCGGCCTGTTCGATATGTTTCAAGTCGTGAACCACAGCTCTCTTCAGTAATCGTAAAAGAAAATCATTTGCTGGAATCTGGAGGTGAATTTGTGTTTTTGGTAAGCGCTGAAAAAATTCTCATCGGACAAACAGAAACTGTACAAGATTACAAAGCATGGTCAAAACGAGATTATGGTCGTCCAGAACGAGATGCAAAATCAGGAATGCTCCCACCAAAACTAGCGCGCATGATGATAAATCTTTCCGGAATTGATCCAAAAAAAGTGACTTTGCTTGATCCGTTTGTTGGATCAGGGACGATTCTAATGGAAGCGGCTCTACTTGGATGTAAAAAATTGATTGGCTCGGACATTTCAGAAAAAGCAATTCATGATTCAAAAAGAAACTGGAATTGGCTTGTTCAAAATTTCGAACTGCCTGATACTTCAATTTCCTTACACATAAGTCCAGCGCAAAAAATAGATGAACTCGTAAAAGAAGAAGTAAATGTTGTAGTGACAGAAACGTTTCTCGGCAAACCAAAAACAAAACCACTTTCAGAAACAGGATTCAATCAAACAAAAAAAGAACTAATGGAAATTTACGAACCATCTTTTTTAACGATCAAAAAACTTCTCAAAAAAGGTGGTGTGATGGTCATTGCAGTTCCAGCATTCAAAGTTGGAAACGAATATAAGCGACTCAATCTGGAATCTTTTTTCAAAAAAATCGGCTTCACTGTTTCTCAAACATTTCTCTATCACCGCGAAAACCAAATCGTAGCGCGAGAAATTTTTGTGCTCACTTAAAATCTTCGACTCTCCTGATAAGTTCGTAAGCTTCGTTAATGTCTTGCATTTTTCTCTCCGATTCTGGTTTTTTATTTCTATCTGGATGATATTTTGCAACTAACTGACGATGTGCCTCTTTTATTTTTTCCTTTGACGCGCCTCTTTCAACTCCGATCAAATTCCATGCCCAATCAACTCTAGTTCTATCAACTTCAAAACGGTCGTCATCTTCTTCAACTGTTTCACCAGAGATAACTCGGTATATTTTTTTCAAAAGTTTTTCTAATTTTCCGATCATTTGACTGTAATCGATTCCAAGTTTTCTTTCTTTCATGTCTGACAATTGTCGACTAACTCGCTCAATTATTTCTACATCAATCTTTTCTCCATCTTTAACTCTTTGAAACAAATCTCTCAATTCCGCTTCAAACGCAAACAACTCACGCGGTGCTTCGCTTTTTTCTTTTAGATATTCAACATATTCAAAAAGTGATTTTGCTCTTTCTTCACAGGATTTTCTAATTGATTCATTTAACATCCTGCTGGCGATTTCTTTAAACGAATGTGCTTTTGCCAACATTAAATCAAACTTCAGGCGATTTCGTTTTTCTGAATTTTCATTTCCAAAAGTTCGTACAGTTTCATTTGGTCTAGCAAAGCTATCATAATCTTCTCTGCTAAACATCTCTTTTTGTAACTCTTCCTCGATTCTTTCAAAAGTGAAAAGTGTTAGTTCACTCCGATAGCGTTCAAGTTTTTCATGAAGTCGGTCAAGTTCACTCAAAAAATCAATTTGCTCTTTTTCAGAAATCTTGAAATGCCCTAAAACCGAACGAGCTTGTACAAAATAAGAAATTACTTCGTCAGAATCCAGTTTTCGCCCATATGATTTTTCAAGCGGTGAATTTAAAAAACCAAAAAGATTTATTCTTGATTCTATGAATGGAACGTATTGCTTGTAAACCTTTTGTTCGACTCTCAAAATTCTTGCGTCTAATTTTTTTCTTAACTCTGAATCTTTCACTGTCCTACGGAAATCTACTTGCAAATACGCAAGACGATTCCAAATATTTTCTGGATCAATTGCGTTAAATTTTCTTTCATCGCCGTCAAAATCAAAGATGCTTGGACCTGCAAGTTCAAGTTCAATTTCAGTAAGTTCATCAATCGCATGAGATTCCATGCTTTGCTCTTCCGCAAGATCTTTCTTTGTTGGAGAAAAATCCTCTGAATCAGGATCAAGATGTCTTTCTAATTCATACCTTGGGACTTTTGGCATATTGATTTGAAAATTTTCGATAATAACCATCGTTTTGTGCCGTAGAGACAGACGGGCCGACTTTTTCTTGGCCTTATACATAGAATAGAGGCAGAAAAAGCGTCCCATAACTGTCTCTTGTGTATCTTATGTAGTTAACTGATTAGCTTGAGGCTGAAGAGGAAGGTTTTTAAGATTGTAAGGAGCAGTTTGCATCATGTCGCAGGGAACAACGGCGAGGAGTCCGTTGGCCCGGAGACATGGTGCAAACTGCTCCGACACTTGTCTTCCTAAACGACTTCGGCGGCGGTCAAGAACAGAGGAACCGAACGATCTGTCAATTCATGTTCAAACTCCAACTCTGAAATGACATGTATCTCCATCTTGCATCACATAATCTTTTCCTTCAACTCGTAACTTCCCTGCTTCACGCGCTCCAGCTTCGCCTAAATCAACAAAATCTTTCCAAAAAATTACTTCAGCACGGATAAATGCTTTTTCAAAATCAGTGTGAATTGTTCCAGCGGCTTGCGGCGCTTTTGTACCGCGCGTAATTGTCCATGCTCGCGATTCTTTTTCGCCTGATGTAAAAAAAGTGATCAGATTCAAAAGCTCGTAACATTTTGTGATAAGACGATCAAGACCGGATTGCTCAAGTCCAAGTTCTTTTAAAAAAACGGCTTGCTCATTTTCTGGCATTTCAACAATTTCGGATTCGAGTTTTATTGAGAGAGAAATGGAAGAAAGGGAGGCAATGGAAGAAAGGGTTGAATTTTCTGAAACATTCATCACGTACAAAATCGGTTTGAGAGTGAGCAAATTCAAAGACTTGGCAATTTTCAATTCATCCTCGTTTAAAACGACTGTGTTTGCCATTTTGCCTTGAGAAAGAACTTCAAAAATACGAGCGATAACGGATTCCTCCAGTTCAAGCTCTTTTGTTTTGCCAGATTTCATTTTTCCACGAACAGTATCTAGACGTTTTTCTGTTGCAGTCAAATCCGCCATTGCAAGTTCTGTTTCGATTGTCTCGATATCACGCTTAGGATCAACAGAACCTTCCACATGATGAACGTTAGAGTCTTCAAAAGCTCGAACAACGTGCACGATCATGTCCACTTCGCGGATGTTTGTTAAAAATTTATTGCCTAGTCCTTCTCCTTTATGAGCACCCTTTACCAAACCTGCGATGTCAACAAATTCAATCGCGGTTGGAATTGTTTTTTGTGATATACTCACTCCTGTAAGTTCGTGAAGCCGAAAGTCAGGAACTTCAACAACACCGATATTTGGTTCAATTGTGCAAAACGGAAAATTTGAACAATCGACTTGCTTTTTTGTGAGCGTCTTAAACAAAGTTGATTTCCCGACGTTTGGAAGTCCAACAATTCCTACTTGTAGCATACGAGCCGAGTATACCTAGTGAGTAGAATCTTGTGAAGAGAAAAACAATATGTTATCCTCGTGCCAGCATGTCGCTGACACGACACTCGACAAACCTCAAAAAGCATCCTGTAGGATAAATCTATCAGTTAAAAACTGGGACAAATCCCGCACAACAACGGCATATCGCCGTCAGGTGCGAAGGAGGTTTCAATGTTCGAGCATGTCGTGTCCCACGAAGCTGGCCCTGGTGGAGCTCGCGCACCTGAATGGCCTGATCCGATCTTTCTCCCAGGGGTCTTCAATGTTTCCCGCAAACCCATTGGGCGCCGAAGGCGTAAGGTTCGGCTCTGGCACTAGATGTCACTCCACAACTCAACACGATAAGCGTCATGCCACTGACTCGAGATCTTCTCGAGTCACTTTTTTTACGATTGAAAACAAAAAAACACGGGGTGAACCGTGTCAGTTACTATGTGTGACTTAGGATATTACGCCTAGTGCTCCTCCTGTAAAGAGCGGAGTATCTTCATTCGAAGTTTTTTCCGTGGAATCCTTCGCCGGAACCGCCTTTGCAGGGGGTGAATGAACAGGAATCGGTATGATCGCCGGCGATGCTTCACCTCCACCTCCAGCTCCGCCAAAGTTGGAGATGATGATCGTGTTGTGGCCGTTTGTGTTGGCCGTTGACACGATCTCTTGAAGAGCTTGCATGTTATAAACACGCCAGCGAGATCCGGACTGATCTTCATTCAAGAAATCCGTTAGAGTCCTGATCGCATCAACACGCTTGTCAGCGGCTTGCTTTGCTGAAAGCGCGTTAACGACAGTCTCATCTGGCTTCATGTTTGATACGACGGCGTTCACAAGCCGCAGTGGAACATTCTTCTGCGTAAGAATCTGCGACACGGCTCTCTCAACCTTTCGGATGAAACCGTCTTCGCTGGCATCGGCAAACGCTTTGAACGCTGAATCGAAATCTGTGTACTGTGTACAAAGCTGTCGGATTAGTCCACGAACCTGCAATCGCGCTTGTTCGTCGTAGACTGAAGTCAAACTCACTCGAAGCACGCGTGGTTCGCCTTGCACCAGCTCTGGATTCCCGAGAAGAAACACTCGTTCTAGTTCAGCTTTGCCTGCTGGCTTTTCGTAGTCAGGAAGCGCGAGAAGCAGTCGCACGTCAAGCGTCATTGGCGCACCATTGGAAGTAAGACAGCGATGATCTTCCTTGTCTTCCATCCCAGTAGCGCCCAAAAACTGTTCCTTGACTTCGATACCGCTACGTTGGATGAGAACGAGCCGACTGCCAAAACCAGTCATATTCTCGTCACCTATATCTACCATGCCCGGCGTGTAGATTTTCTTCTCGTATCCCGTTGGCGTGAGTATCATGCCAATGTCATTTGGAGGAACGTTCACGTACTTACGACACGAAGTCACGGAAAGAACAAAGATGAAAAGAACGAACACGAAGATGAACTTACGCATTGATTACTCCTTTATCGTTTCCATCTGTTCGTACACCCCTGACTTGTCAACGTCCGACCGTGGCATGCGATTAGACGATGCAAACATCGACATTTCGCAAACAAGACCGACCAGAGAAAGAACAACGATGATGATCATGGTGATAGCAGACCACTTTCGCGCGGTCTCTTTCTCGGAATCGTTCAGAATATGTGTGACCTTGAGAAATAGACGGAAGACGATCAAGACGAAGATAGAGATGATTATCAGGAATACGACTCCGGTAATCTCTCCTTGAAAGGCTCGAAAGAACCCTTCCCAATGGAACCCCTGTTCTGACATGAAACTTTTCCTCCCATTTCCACATCGGCCGTCTATCAGCCGAGAAAGGATAATAAAACAAAAGACACTTCTTGTCAATATTAAAGTGTTTATTATGCCGATATCTCAAGAATTGATTCTAAAGCGCTTGAAAGCTCAACGATTCCATTGCTTCCTGAAAAATGTCCTTTTGCCTGTTCGATGATGATTTTTGATCCAAGCTTATTTATAAAATCCTCCTGATTATCAAGAGGAACGTAAGGATCATCATCAGAAAAAATCGCGACACTTTTTTTCAAATGGTTTTCAACTTTTTCAAGATCAAGTGGAGCGTTCAACCATTCATCAACAACACTTCGTGTAATTTCATCATTTTCGATATTTGTAAGTCTTTTGAAAAAACCAGCAACAAAAACCGCGCCACCTACTTTTACATCTTCAGATAGTAATTCAAGATACCGCGCGATTGTCTGACATCCCATACTGTGACCGACAAAATATGTTTGTTCATCTGCGATTCCAACGGCTTCTTTCAAGACTGGCACACAGTTATTAATTCTCGGTTCTTCTGATTTTGGAAGTTGTGGTACAGAAACAAAGAAACCTCGACTCTCTAATTCTTTTTTGAGCCAAGGAAACCATCCTCCTTCTGGATTTCCATCCCAACCGTGAACAATAAAAATTCTTTTCATATTTCAAATTCGGAATGGTGGACCGTGTGGGGATCGAACCCGCGACCTCTTCCATGCCATGGAAGCGCTCTACCAGCTGAGCTAACGGCCCGTGTGCTTTTATTCAATCACTTCTGGCAGAGCTGATGATAGTTTTCCCTTGAGGAGTCTGTCAAGACGAGATTTCGCAATCACGTTGTCAGGATTCAATTCTATAACTTTTTGCACTTGTTCAATTGCCGCATCCACATTCCCTTCTTTCTCAAAAATAGTAGCAAGAAACCATCGCGCATTGCTAAACGACGGAACAAGCGAAACAGCATAACTTAATGCGTTTTTTGCTCGCGCTAAATCACCTTCGCTATTTCTTCGCATGTACAACTGACCCAACTGAAACGCAACACCAACATCTTTCATGTTATATTTCGCAACGCTTTCCATTTTACCAATTGCGTCACTTAGTCTTCCCTGCTGTTCATACAATAGCGCAAGTTGGTAATGAGCCGGCGCGTAATTTGCTTTAAGTTCGATCACTTTTTGAAATGTTTTTTCAGCCAAAATACTAGGATCGTCAACACCTGTCACAACAGTTTTCTTTTTGACTATTGCTAAATAAGTAATTCCAAGTTCATTCAAAACCGCAGGATTTAAAGGTTCAAGCTTAATTGCTTTTTGATACGACTCAATAGAAAACTTTGCGGCATCTGGAACAAGATCAATGAGTTCTCTGTAAACCAAACCGCGCTCAAGCCAATTTAATGTATTGCGTGGAGAAAGTTCTGTTGCGCGAACAGACGCGTTCACAGACGAAGCAATCAAAGACTGTAGATATTGGCGATCTTCAAGTGTAAGTTCTGTTTTTGAATCCATTGTCGTTAGCTTTTCATTCGCGCGTAAAAGAAGGGCTTGAGAAAGTGTCCGATAAAACCGATCATCAAAACGATTAAGCGTAGCGGCTGTATCAAGAAAAGCAACAATCTGCGTAAGTTGCACATCTTTTCGATCAGAACGCACAGCTTTTGCAAATGCGATTTCTGCAATATAACGCTGGGTTGTAAAAAATATTCCAACCAAAAACGCGAGAGTTCCAATAGCAAGAATAATTAAAGATACTATTCTAACCCATGACTTGCCTTTACTCTCTATCATTGTTTTTGGAAAAATCCGAGATGCAATCAAACCGGAAAAAAGGAAAAGAAGCCAAACTAGTGTGAGGTTGAATGGGTACAAATCAGCAATGACGATCAAAGTCATCCATGGAATCAACACAACAAAAATTTGCATGCTCTCTTCTCGTGAATTACTTTTCATCCAGACAACAACACTCCAAACACCAAGCGCAAATAGGAAAATGAAAAACAAATTCAAACCAAGATAACCAATTGTTGGAAGAAGAGTTAGAAAATAAGACGATGCTCTATCAAAACGTGTATTGTAAAACTCTGTTTGATTTATTTCTGGACCATGAAATGTTGCAAAGTCAAAAGCATATGTTCCGGGTCCTGAACCAAAAAGTGGAGAAAAGTTATCGAATGTTTTTTGCGCAACGGCTGTACTGGTCGCAGAGTTTGGAGCAAGTTCAGCTGGAATTGAAATAGACAACGGCGACTGTAAAAAGAACCAAAATGGTAAAGCAAGAATAACTAGCACGATTGGTAAAATAGATCGAAAACTATTTGTAAGATCACGAATGCGAGGAAGAATAAAAATAAATAGAATAACGTGGCCAAGCACAATCACAAACCACAGCAACCAGTAATCAACTAATAGAAGATAAACAAATGTGATGATCGGTAGACAAACTAGGGCGATGCGTTCAATAACACTGGCAAGTTTTCTGTGCATCCATTCTTTTGTGTGAAACAACCAAAACGCGCTTGCAAACACACTCATCACAATCAGATAGATTCCCGCAGAATTGATAGTGCCTATTGTATTAAAAGAGTTGTTTTGTGTGAACAAACTAATTACAGAAAAAAGACCTGTAAGAACAGCGGATAACAAAAGTAAAAAGTGAATTGTGCGATGTTTGTCAGACAAAACGTTTATAACAAGATAAAACAAAACAACAAATCCAAATGTCGTGAGCACGCTGGTGTATTCTTGTGAGGAAGTCCCGACCAAGGAAAGAAATGGCGAGCTTGAATAAAATGCTGAAACAACAACCGCAATAAGATACAACAATGGCAAAACATTGATCCACCCACGACGAAAAGTAAAACGTTTTTGTGCCATCATTCCAGCAATCCAAGTAAGCGCGGCCGCAAAAGTAATCACTAAAAAGAATGTTTGTTTGTTCAATTCAAGAAAATCAATCGTAAATGGAAGGAAAAAAAGCGGAACAAAAAAAATGTTTATATACAAAAGCCAACGGGTCACAGAAAAAAGTCGGTTCATAGCACAAAAATTATATCATTTTACTGCTAACGCAAAAAGGACGAGTGTGGGGTGCTCGTCCTTTTCGCTTTTCAATTGTAGGCGTTGTCGAAAGAACGTTTCGTCAACGCAGGGCGACGGCTTATGAACTAAAACTATTCGCTACCCTGTGTAGACGATGGATTTTCGATTAGCATCTCTGTTGGTACCTCGGCTTGTTCGCCGCCTTCAACTTCGACTGCTTGATCGATAATGGTTGTGTCCGGACTCACCGGAGATGCTGGTTCTGCGGATTCAACTGGTTCTTGAATCGAGTCATTGCGAGGAGCCGAGTCATCCGGCGACGAAGCAATCTCTTCGTCTGCGGAGTCTACTTCACCCTCGATTGCACTCGGGTTCGCAGTGACGGAAACAGGTTCATACCCTTTTCGATAAGCTGTCACCATCCAATCAAACTCAATATCAGTCGCTTCGCCACCAAATTGCTTCACAACAAAGTGATTGTTGTCTTTTTCAGAAACATACAGTGAAACCGGACTGCTTGGTGTTACAAGAACACGTATCGGTGCTTCAGCTGAAGTCACATCATTAAATTCAGATGAGATACTTTCAAATCGCACTTCAATAGTTCCGCCTGAAAGTTTTGATGTTCCAAAAAGTGTGATAACAGCTTCTGGTGAAGTGATCGCGATTGTTTCAACTTTTTCATCAGTGTATGAACGAATAACGGTTTTCAAAAGTGCTTCGGTTTTGATCGTTCCGTCTTGTAAAATCTCCCAAATATCACCAATGCCTGCTAAGCGACCAATACTTAAAATCTCATGACCTGCCATGAAAATATTTCCTGTCATTTCAAGCGAAGAAAAATTCATGTTTGTATTCATTGCGAATCCTGAAGCTTGATTGTTTATCCCTGGAGTACTTGATGTTTTATTTCCGTTCCAATATCCGACATTTACATAACTCAAGATCGAGCCTTCACCAGATACAAAAGGTTCAAGCGCGTAACCAACAACAACTCCAGATTCTGTTGCCTTCATCGCGTGTCCTGATTTTGAAGATGTTGTAAGTGGATCACCAACTTTGATCTCACCATTTTCTGTTGTTACAAAAGTTGGAACCCGACCAGAAAGAGCGATCGGATATGATCCTGCTAAATTTTCTCCAGCTAAAAATCCCGGGCGCGTAGAAACAATTCCAACAATTCCTGGTTCTTCAATTTCAACTGAACGACGAACTTTTTCTCCTTCACCTGAAAATACAACAACTTCTCCTGGCGCAAGAATTTCATTTGAAGGGAACATTTCAGCAAAGTCATACGAACCGGTTGACCAGCCTTTCGCGTTTGTTCGCATGAAATCTCCGCCAGCGCCTTCAGAACCATCGTAGTAAATATATTTTTCAGTTTGCGCAACACCGCGATCAGATGGATACAATCGTCCACTTATCACCATGTCTCCAGCGATTTGCATTGTGCCTTTGTCAGTGATGTACGCTACTTCTGTGTCTGTTGTATTTCGAACTGACAAACGATAATTGTTTTGATCTGTAACGCTTGCTTTGAGCATCATTTCAACAGCTTGCGCTTCATTCCCATCCCATGCAGATCCGCGAAGTGCAAAGCCGTATGAATCAAATGTTGGTTGTGATTCGCTCGCGGTTCCAAGTGGCGCCATTACTGCTTTGTCAGTCACAACAGTTGAACTTCCATCGCTTCCGATAACGTTTCCTAAATACCATCCGTTATTCACTTGAACCATCACTTGTCCGCTTTCGCCGTTAAAATCAGCAAGTGCCATTCCAATCACACGCCCAACTTCAGTTGCTTTCATTGCAAAACCAGCAGTTGATGAAGTCGTCAAATAATCGCCAACTTTAATCGAACCGTTTTCGTTTGTGACATTAACTGGAACACGACCAACAAGCGCGACTGGCATTGGATTGTCAGAATCACTAATGTTATATCCGGCAGAAGTAAAGTCTCCGTAGTTGTCTGAAACAATACCAGCAACTGGACCTTGATATGGAGTTGAAGATTTTACGAGCTGAACGATTGTCTGTCCGTCTTCTGTTACAACTGTTTGTAAGCCTGGCACAACAATATCGCCGTATGAAATTCCTGATGCAACAGGATATTGTTCCGCGTAGTCAGCGGCTGGAGCACCATTGCAATCTTGAAGCTCATACGCAGTTCCTGCAACAGGCGGAGTCGCTCCGACAAGTGATGAACAAACAGCTGTTGTACTTGCTGTAGTGCCAAGTCCTACTTTAACAAGAGTATCTACAATTAACCCATAGTCCCAATTTGAACCTTGCACATATATACCGTTTTGAGCTCCACCTAGATTACTATCTGCATCATCAACATGAATACCGACTAGACCATTTGCACCATCAGGAGTAAGTCCTGTGAAATCAAGATCAACGCCCGTCATTCTTCCTAATTGAGTTGTAGCAGAATCGAAATCGGCATTGATAAGATCACCGTTCACCCATTCTGTTTCAAGATCAAAGTCTAAATACGTGCCTATTGCTGCTGGATAAATTGTTAATTTACCTCCAGTTGACATTGTCCAATCATCTCCGCCATTCAAAGCTAATGTAGTTGCCGCGTTTGTATTTCCAATACTAATCGTATCTCCTGATGTTCCGTTTGTTGCAATACCAATCGCGTTAGCTAAATCAGTTGTAACACCACCAATATCAATTGTCAGAGAATTGCTTGCGGCGTCTAGAAAATCAAAAGTTGCGCTACTGGAAAGTAAACTTCCTCCATCAATCCGTAAATTGCCATCTGCTTCAAGATCAGATTCAACGTATAGATCCCCGGCTCCTGTTGCGAGTGTTGGTGTTGCCGGTGTTGAATCAGTCGCGACATGCACTTGTGAACCTGAAAAATATCCTGCGAAATTATTGGTCCCGCCGCTTGCTTCAGCATAAATTCCAAATCGGCTTGTTCCATCTGCTGTGTTTGCAAATCTTCCTCCATAACCATTTACAATATCTCCTGAACCACTTGTTATTGATCCATCAACACCAATTGCATTTGTGATGGTTCCTCCTGCTGTGTTGGATCCTGATCTTCCTAAAATTCCAGCGGAAGTTCCTATTGTAAGACCGCTTGAGGAATGATTTGCAACACCGCTTACACCATAAATCGCATTCGCGACCGAACCGGAACTACGAGTATATGTCGCAACTGCTTCAGCACCATATAATGTATGAGTAAACGCGCCAGGATTAGCATCAGAAGTCACTGTAAAATATCCAGCCATGTCGTTTCTATTGGCTGAAAGAGCTGTACTCATTGTTTGCTGACCAATAATTGAGCCCGAAGCGTTAACACCTGAATAATCAGTAAATGGAACGCTCGCTTGAGTACTTAATGCTCCGGTCAAATTCACAACACCTGTATTATTTGTATCAAGGAGCATCATCAAATCATTCCCGGATGTATCTTCAAATGTAAGAGTTCCTGTTGTGCCCTCGAAATATCGAATACCATCCATTGTATAAAAATTCGCTCCAGCGTTTACCGCGTTTGTGATATTCGAATTTGAGACATCAACAGCATCTGTGATTCCACCATCTATTCCTGATGCGGCAATAACGATAGCATCAGTCATCGAGCCTGCTGTATTTTCAACGTTTGTAATAGTTAGAGCTGATTCATAAGTCCCAGCTCCGGCATTGTCTGTTGCTGAAGAAATTATTCTGATACCAAGCATATCTCCATCAGCATCATTTCCAACCATTACCATATCAATTCCAACACTGTCCGATCCAGCAGCCATACCGTTAGTTTGAGTCAAATCAATAGCCAACGCATCCGCGTCAGCAGTCAAAGATGATTGAGCAACATTCAAAATAGTTGTGGTCGCTGATCCATCTCCTATCATACTGATTGTATCTCCATCATCGAGTGTGACGTTAAGATCTCCATTTAAACCAGTATCATCAGACACTGTTAAATCGTTTGAAATCGCTGCGCTTCCAGTTATAGAAACGTCTGTCACTCCGCTGTCCGCGGTTGTAATCGTCAACCGAGTAAGAGTTGCGGATCCAATCGTCATTGTTTCCAAAGCGTTCGATGTTGTTATGTCAAGATAGTTTGTGGCGCCTTCGGTAATCGTAAATGACGAAACGGTATTATCATCAATATCAATGTCAGTTGCATTGTCGAGATTGATATTTCCGCCGTCTAAATAAAGATCGGCAAATTGCAATAACGAAGTCCCAAGATCTTGGCCAGAATCAGCTGAAGGAAAGAGCGCTGTCGCGCTAAGTGATAATTCGTCTGCACCACTCACCCCAAAAATAATCTGTCCGTTTGTATTATTACTTATTGTTTCATCATTTTGTAACTCGATATCGGTGCCGTAAGTTGTCGCGTCAATATCAATCGCGGTTCCTGTTCCAGTACCAGCAATGTTAATTGCATCTCCTGTTCCGGCATTCGAGATTGCAAAAACATTTCCAGTCGATGAGGCAAAACTCTGTGTCAAAGACAACACATTCCCAGAATGTACACAAATATCATTACCTGTTGTAAAACAGTTGTCAGTGATAGTTGCAACAGGCGACGTAACACTAAGCGAACTAATGATTCCACCATTTCCATCGTTAATATCAAGTGAACGTGAAACATCAACCAAATTTCCTGAAATTGTTTGACCAGAAACTGTGTACTGACCAGACGCTGCAGCCGCTAACAAATCACCTGATGTTGCAACTCCAGAAGTTGTTGTTAAATAAATTCCTCGACCAGTTGTAAGTGCATCAACACTGAAATCAAGAGCGTTGGCTGTTGAAACGCTGTCTGCCGTGAAATCAAAAGCATCGGTTGTTGTTTGGTTTGTAGAGTAATCAATCGAACGGTCATCGTTGAAAGTGAAAAACGGGGTTGAGCTATCTCTAATATCAAGATCTCCAGTACTTGTAAGATCAATGGCAGTAGCTCCTGTTCCCGTATTTGAAATAGTGAAAATTTCTGCTGCGTCTTGAGTAATTGTTGTGTTTGTATCAAGTGCCATTGAATCTGCAAATTCAGCAAAGTCGAGACAGTCAGTACAAGCAAAGTCTGAAGCGTTAACTGTTCCACCAAAGTAAGAGGTGCCATCAACTTCAAATGCGCCTTCAACATAAAGAGAATCATCTACTGTTGCGGAGTCGGGAACTCCGGTGTCACCG
>JAGVFR010000009.1 GCA_020057555.1 bacterium
ACTTATGGCGCGCCAGATGATTGCGATGTGTCAGGGCAAGCTCTTCAAAATTCAGGTTACAAGTGGAACGCGTGGACATCCAAAGACACGCCAGATAATTATAAAGTCGCTCAAGGTGGCACAACACAGGATGTGGCGTTCATGCTGAAAAACGGCGCGATTCAACTTGCCACAACGCTTCCGCAATGGTGCACATCACAATGTTTGAATGCTGGAGCCACAATCAAACACACCCAAGCGGTTTGTGGAGATGGAATTGTTGATTACAACGGTGATGGAAAAAATGAAGTTGAAGAATGCGATGATAAAAATACAAACTCCGGAGATGGGTGTTCTTCAAGTTGTTTGAAAGAGGGTTCGACTTTGACTTGTGGAAATAATGTCGTGGATTCAGGAGAACAATGCGATGACGGAAATACTTCTGCAGGAGATGGATGTGATTCGACGTGTTTGAATAATGGATCGTCTTCAGTTGGCGCGACATGCGGAGATGGTATTGTTGATTTTGCTCCACAGACCGGAGGCGAAGATTGTGATGATAAAAATATAAAAAATGGCGATGGTTGTTCAAGTCAATGTTTGTTTGAAGGCGCGGTCGCAAAAGAGTTGGTCTATGCGACTTGTGGAAACACGAAAATCGAATCAGGAGAAGATTGCGATGATGGCAACGCTGTTTCTGGCGATGGATGCAGTGAAAAATGTTTGAAAGAAGGATCATCATTGCAATATGCTTCTCCGTCATTTTGTGGCGACAGCAAAGTTCAAACAGGAGAAGAGTGCGATGACGGAAACACTGTTTCCGGAGACGGCTGTAATATAAAGTGTTTGAACGAAGGCGCGTCAGTTCAATATGGTGCTCCATCATATTGTGGAGATGGTCAAATTCAAACAGGCGAAGAATGTGATGTGACAGCCGGCCAAACACTTTCAATAGGTGGATACGCGGCCGCGCAGATTAGCGCCAACGCTCCAAAAGAAGTTGATAAAACAACTGGTTATGCAGTTTCGACTATCACCGCGCAGGCCGAAGGAGTAACAGGCGACGCGGAGTTAAAAGTTGATTGTTCCTGTGAATCAGATCAAGCGTGTGGAGATTATAAAACCCTAGGATGTGGCGCAGGGAGTTGTTGTTTCCTTCGTCCAAAAACAAAAACACCTTTTCAGCCGCCTGGCGGAACAGGTCCTGGAGGTTTGGGGTATTGTAGAAACACTGCGGTTGCTGTGAAATTTGATCAGAAAATGGATCCGAAATCATTTGGTGAATTTGACAAAAATAAGAATGGAAAAATTGACTCCGGAGAATCCGCAAACATTCGACTGCAATTGTTCATGAAAGACGGAAAATTAATTGCAACAAATCCGTTGCTTTGTCCGTCGAATTATCAACTCGTTTCAAACGGACAAGCGCAGTCAGGTTGGTTTGCACAGATTTGGAATATTGTTAAAACAGGATTTTGGACAGTTTTTGGAAAAGACGTATCAGCTGCAGGAACTTCATGTTACGCGCCAGTGAGTTTTCAGACGATTGATGTATCGGACGGTCAAAAGATTGTGCTTGAATATGGTGATCTTCTTGAACCAAATTCTGTTTATCAGGTTAAGATTTTTGGTGACAGTAATGTTACAGATAACAATCCAGCAGGAGTTTTAAGTGAAAATGGAGTTGGAGTGTGTTTGGGTGGAACGTGCGGTTTTGGAGTTTTGGCTCATCAGTTTTCAATTGGAAAAGAAGTTTGCTTGCTTGAAGCAGTTAAGGTTGAAGACAATGGAAAAGTCAACAAGCAACAATATGAAGACGCAAGTTTCGGATTCTTTTCAAAGAAAGATGAAACGCACGAGTTTGTCGCGCAAGCTTTGACATATCGTGATGGACTTAGTGTTTACGAACCGATCAGCAAAACTTTGAATTACAGTTGGACTTGGGATTGGGGTTCATCGTACGCAACTGGTGCAGTTGAAAATATAGTTGATCTTGCAACAGGTGACACTGGAAAATTAGAAAAAGCAAAATTTTCGTCAGTTGGCAACAACGGACTTGAGTATGTGATTGCGACTGCAAAGATCAACAAAGATACATTTAATAATCCAACAACCACAGGAAAACAAACCGCAGGCCAGCTTGAAGTTACAGCTCTTGTTTGCGAAAACCCATGGCCGGCTTTAACTTCCGCGCTTGGTTTTCCATATATTGAAAAAACAGATCCAACAAAACCATCAAATTTTGGTTTTTATTATTGTCGCGACCGCGGCGTAGAAGGAATAACAGATGATCTCCCGTCGCTTGCTGATCCAGTTGACGTAACTTCTGTTGCAACAGCCGGACTTTTACAGGAACTTTTCTTCAAAGTTCAAGGAACTCCTGACGCGATTGGAGTGCGAGTTTTCCAAAATCCAAATTATCTTTCACCTAAAGCTTGGTTTGAGTCGCAAAAGTTTTTGGGCACTTACAAAGAAATTGACATTGACGGATATCAAGCGATTCAGTCCGGAAACACTGCGTACGTTGCGGCCGCGAACAAAAATGGAAATATAATTTATCCAAACATTTACGTTGTTTCATATAATCCAAACGCCGGAGCTGACGCGAAAGAAATTTTCACGCAGATTTTTGATCATTGGAAATTTAACGCGAACACAACAGACGTAAGCAATGTTGGTTTGTGTAAGACTGGAACCTCGTATGTTCAAAACGACAAAGGAGATTTTGTAAATTGTTCTTGGGATGGGGATTGTTTGGAAACGTTTGTTAATGGCGAGTGTACAATCACAAAGAACAAACCAGCAACAGCGGCTGAATGTCCGCTTGCGTCAACCAAAAACGCTTTTTGCGATAATGACAAATCAAAATTACAAAACGACATGCAACGATTGACGGACGTCACAACAACGATTTCTGCTTTGAATAAATACGGATTACAAAACAAACATTGTTCAGTTACAAAAAATCAAGGATGCTCATCAGATCCGCAGTGCCCGGGTGATGAAGTGTGCGTTGAGGGTTATCCAACAGTTCAACAAGGAACTTATGTTCCGGCAATGAGCGTAAGTAAATGGGAATCATGGAACGCGGTTCTCTCAAACGCGGTTGGTTCAACTTTACCAAAAGATCCGATTGACGCTTTCTGGCAGGATTGCAAACAACAAGGTGAAGGTTTTGATCCTTTAACTTGCTTCAATGGTTTGGCAGGAAAGTTTGTTTGTCCAAAAGGATCTCATGTGTATGGTTATCAAAATAAAGGTGGGGAAAAGTATAAATTGTTTACTCAATTGGAATACGGAGTTTCGCCATGGAATTTTGCGATAGATCAGTTTACAGATGATGATGTGACAGTTGTTGCCGAGTATTTGAGCGGACTAGCTGGAGTTCCAAAAGGATTTGTTTCAAATCCACTCTTCTGCGCTGACAACACAAGCTGGGGAATTTCAGCTGTATGCGGTGATGGAGTTGTTGGATCAAATGAAACATGTGAGCCAGGGCAAGTTAAGGCCGTATATCTTGCTGATGGATATGTGAATGTTTCTTGTAAAGATGATTGTTCAAATTATCAAACCGCGGCAGAAGCGATCGCGGCAGGATCACCAAAGATTGCCTTTAAATGCGGAAACGGTGTGCTTGAAGGAGATGAAAAATGCGATGATGGCGCGCAAAACGGAACTTACGGTCATTGCGCTGAAAGCTGTACGTTCACAAATGCGTTTTTGTGTGGAGATGGATATTTGGCTGGAGGCGAGCAATGTGATTGTGGATCGATTGATAATTTTGCGACTCTTCCAGCAACAAGTTGGGCAAAGCTAAATAGCTGTGAAGTGTCAAACGGGCAATACGGCAATACAACAACCAAAACTTGCACTTACGATTGTAAACAACCAGGACTTTCTTGCGGAGATAAAGAAGTGAACGGGCCAGAAGAATGTGATGGAGGATTACAGGAGTGGGCTGGGAAACTTTGCCCAGACAACAAAACAACATGCACAACAGATAATGATTGTTCAAGTGGCGTTTGTGGAACGGGTAGCCAAGCTTGCGGAAGCAGTAAAGTCTGTGTTGATGCAAGCGATGTTGGAAAACAATGCGGTGCCAATAACCAATGTATAAGCGATAAATGTAACAACTCGAAATGTCTTGGTGTAGATGATGTTGGAACACAATGTACCGTCGGTACACAGTGCGATAGCACCAAATGTTCAGATTTCACATACGAACTAACTCGAACGCGAGTTTGTCAAAATGATTGTTCATGGCCTGGCTTTTCTTCCTGTCAGGGCGGAGATCAGTTTTGCGGAAACGGTAAAATAGAAGGAACTGAAGCGTGTGATGACGGAAATAAATCAAACAATGATAGTTGTACAAACGGATGTCAAAAAAATATCTGCGGTGATGAATATGTTTATAGCGGAGTTGAAGCGTGCGATAATGGAAACGAAAACGTGGGTCCAAACGATCTAAATCCGTGCGAAGCTTCATACAGCGACACGTGCAATTATTGTAATTGGCAATGTCAGTACAAGACTTTGTCAGGTTCGTATTGCGGCGATGGCGTAAAAAATGGAAATGAATTTTGTGATGGAAATGATCAACCTTATTGGTGTTTCGAAAAGGATGCAAGTGGTGAAGTTTCACGCGGCGCGAGCTGTTCAAAAGCAGTCGCGCTTAAATTAGGCGCGGAAGGTACTTGCGCAAATGGATATACATGTCATTACACAGGTGTTTGCAATGGTGGAGTGAATAATGGAAAGCCGTGCACACTTCAACCGACAAACAAAACAGCGGCAGAATATCTTGCCTCGGCAAACCAATTTTCTTGCGGAACAGATAGTCAATGTGTTGCGCCTGTTTGCGCGAGCGATTGTTCAAACACATGCCCTTTCACATTTAAGAAAGTTGGTATTTTTGCGCAAAGCGAGTTGTCGGGTTCTCAACCGCTTCCGAGCGTTGATTTGTACAGCTATTTCAACAAAGAAAAATTATCACCAGACAATGCTGTTTTGCACATTCCAGCTTGCTCTGTTGGAACAAAGATTACAGCGAACATTGACAACTCAAACGTCATCGAGCCAAACATTGATATTGTTTTTGTAACAGATTTAACTGGAACGATGGAAGACGGTCCAGATGGAAAAGCCGCCACTGCCCCAGAGCGTAGAATTGATATTGTGTCAGAAGCGGCAAAGCAAGCAATTGATGATTTGTATGACGCGTATCAAGGCAACGACGGAGAAATCAGAATTGGTTTAGTGTCATATGGATACGGGCCAGCAGGAGAGCAGATTGATGAAAATACATACACGCATAATGTTCAAGATGATGTACTCAATGTGCTTGTTACAGATCCAACAAGCACAGAAAGTTTATTGCCATTGAATGAAGCTGGGAATAAAGCAAAATTGCAGAGCATTGTTGAAACATATAAAGACAATACCGGCGGTTGGACTTTAACTGGTTCAGCAATTCAAAAAGCAATAAAAATTCTAGATGAACAATCTCCATCTGAAAACCAGAAATTTGTGATTCTTCTTGCCGATGGACAAGCAAATCATGGTCTTGGAGAATATACTCCAGACAATAAACCAGCACACGACATATTATTGCATTGTTCTCAGATGACTTTTGAAAACGACACAAATAAAGATTATCTAAAAGAATATGGAAGTTTCGTTCCATATGAAGGAAAGGACGCTTGTATTGCCGAAGCTCGTTATGAAGATGGAATGATTTTTGATCATATCAAATCTGGTGATATCACGTTTTATTCAGCAGTCATTTCAGATGAGGTTTCTGATAAAGCTTACATGGAACATTTGTCTAGTATGAAGTGTATAGGGTATGAAATGGCAGACATCAACGATTGTTCTGAAGGGAATTATGCATATGATGCTAACACTGGAAAAGGTATAGAAGCAATGTACAAGAAAATCATTGAATCTGTTTTGACATCAACAACGACAGTTACAGCGACAAAAGCAAATGATTCAAGTTCAGAAACAGCGATCACTCCTGTGGGACAGAATATCGAATTGCCTCTGCCTAAAACATTCGCGTGTCAAAACAAGCAAACTTTGATGCCGATCCAGACCATCTTCAACGGAACCGGAACAATGCATTTCGATAACATTACATTTGAGTATTGTCCGACGCAGTAACTACCACTTCGTTATTCTATGAATATCAACGATTATCCATTCGAACAAAAACAAATCTCATGGAAACCTGTGGCGATTGTCGCTGGCGGAGTTTTGATTGCGGTGTTTTTGGTGATTGGCGCGTTTAGATTGATCAATGGAAGAAACGAAACAGTATTACAAACAAAAGAAGTTGAAAAACAACGCGCGGCAATTGAGCAAACATGTGAATCCGCAACAAACAAAGAAGAATGCGTGCAACAACAAACGCAGAAACTCGCTTCTCAAACCGGAAACGTTTTGTTTTGCGATGGACTTACAGACAAAAGTTATGACGCTTGCGTCTGGGAACTCGGAGTTGATAAGAAAGAAACGGTGATTTGTGAAAAAATAATTAACGAAGAATGGAAAAGACTTTGTTTGGATAGTGTGAATTACGCGCTGGCAGTTTCTGCTCAAGATGCGAAATTGTGTGATAAAATACAAAACGAGAATAAAAGACTTGGATGTCACAATGGTCTTGAACCGATAACAGCAGAAAATTGTGCGTCACTTGGAAAAGACCCTGCCCAGTGTGAGCTGTTAGTCGTGTCAAAAGAGGCAAACTTAAAACAGGATTCCCGCGTTTGTGATAAACTCGCAAACGTTGGACAGGCCGAGTACTGTAAAGAGGAATTACTTTTGGTTAATGATCCCGATTTTGATGATTTGGATGACACACAAGAAAAATTGTACGGGACTGATCCATACAAAGCTGACACTGACACAGATGGATATAATGATAATCAAGAAGTTTCGGCTGGATATAATCCAAAAGGACCTGGGAAATTAGAATAATATTTTCGCAGGCTAAAGCCTGCGGCTACCAATATAAATATGTTTGAAAATTTACCAAAATCACCCGAAGATATTTTTGAAAAAACAGATGAAGCCGCGCCTCATGTTGCTCCGCCAACTGCCCCGCAAACAGTTCCTATTTTATCTGTTCCTGCTACGTCTCCGGAGCCTGTTCAACCTATTTCACAATCGTTGCCAGAATCGTCTTCTGGCGGAGGTGGTGGTCATCTCAAAACGATCATTATTATTATCGCAATTTTGGTTGTGATCGGCGGAGCGTTTTTAATTTCTTGGCGAATTTTAAGTTCGCGAACTCCTGTAACTCCACAAGAACCAATTACCGAAGAAACAGCCAAAACAGAAACACAACAACCATCAGCCGCTCTTGAAACAGAACCAGAGCCTGAGGTTGTACAGCCTGAAGTTGATACAGATAAAGACGGGCTTTCTGATTTGCAAGAAGCACAACTTGGAACAAGTTCAAAGAGTTCAGATACTGATGGAGACTTTTTGTTTGATCTTGAAGAGCTTGAAGTTTACGGAACAAATCCTCTGAATTCAGATTCTGATGGTGATGGATTTTTGGATGGAAATGAAGTGAAAGCCGGATACGATCCAAACGGAACAGGGAAGTTGCTTGAGGTTCCGACAGGAAGTTAAGTAGAAGTCCAAGAGGCCCAAGATGGCCGAGAAGACCAAGAGGAAAGACATATGCCTGACGTTTTTCAACAATCTCAAACACCTTCTCAAGAAACGGGTTCAAAATCGAACGCACAGATTTTTACGATGCCAGAACAATATCGTCATGGCAAAGAAGCAAAAGTTGTTGAACCTAAGATTCAGACAAAACCAGTGGCAACACAGACAATTCCAACAATACCTCCGCCACTTCCAAAACCAATTCCGACATTGCCTTTGAAAAAAGGATTTTCCTCTTCAACAAAAGCATTGCTCATTGCTGGAGTTGTAATTGTTCTTGCCTTGATTGTTGTTGGATATTTGCTTTTGCGAACATCTCAACCAAAAAATGAAAATCAAGTTCAGCCAACTTCGGAAACACAACCAACTCCACGTCCTGAACCAGAGCCAACACAAACACCAGAACCAGAATCCGAGCCAGTCGTTGAAAGTCCGTTTTCAAACGAAATTGTTCCGGGAAAAGATTCAGATTCAGATGGTTTAACAAACATTGAGGAAACAATGATTTATAAAACTAATCCAAATCTTCCAGATACAGATCTTGATGGATTTTTGGATGGCAACGAAGTGTTTCATCTTTACAATCCGAGTGCTAAATCTCCGGGCACATTGCTCGAAGCTGGTTTTGTTTCGAAAACAACAATTACGCCAAAAATTGAGTTGATATATCCGTTGATTTGGCAAACACAAACCGGTGAGAATTTATCAGTTTCAATTATCACTACAACCGGTGAAACTTTTGCTGTCAGTGTTATCTCTCAAACTCAAGAAGCGCTTTCGCAAACAATTCAAAATTGGATTGGAGAACAAGGCGGACAAGAAAATGTTGTTAAAACATCAACCAAGACAGGAAAAGAATTTTATATGACTCAAGACAAGAGATCAGCGATCGTTGTTGTTGGAACAGATGTTTTGTCGTTCGAATATGATGTTTTTTCAAAGACGACTATTGATTATGTACAAACTTTCCAAATGATAATCAATAGCTTGCAAGAAGTTGCATTATGATTCGCGCTGAAATGAATCAGACTTTGCTTAAAGGGGGAGAACAGTTTCCACAAGCAAAACTTGAAAAGCTTTTGCGTGTTGTCGGCCGATTTGTTAAAGAGAAAAACTACGAAGTATCTATAGCATTTGTAAACAACAAGACAATCCGTTTTGCAAATCGCGTTTACAGAGGCAAAGATTCAGTGACGGACGTCCTATCTTTTTCACTTGAAAAAAATAGCGGAGAGATTCTTATTTCATATTCTCAAGCAAAAAAGCAAGCAAAGGAAGTTGGACACGGAATTCGAGAAGAAATATCGTTTTTGATTGTTCACGGGCTGTTACATCTTTTTGGACACGACCATGAGACATCAAAGGAAACGAAAAAAATGTTTGCGTTGCAGACAAAAATTTTGAATCAATTATGATCAGTATTAGACGTCTAATAAAAAGTTTTTCTCACGCGCTTCGTGGCGTGCGAGTTGTATTCAAAAACGAACAAAGTTTTCGATTACAATCGTTCGCCGCTTTAGTAATAATTTTGTTAGCGATCTGGTTTCGCGTAAACGTCTTTGAATGGATCGTTCTTTTGCTGATGATCGCTCTTGTTTTGACCCTTGAACTTATCAACAGTGTTTTTGAACGCATCGTTGATACTTTTAAGCCCAGAATTCACCCAATCGTTCGTGATATTAAGGACATAATGGCCGCGACAGTTTTACTTATGTCTTTGGTTGCGCTTGTGATTGGTGCAATGATTTTTTCCTTGCGTTTGTTTTCATAGACGAGTTATACTTCATCTATTCGTATGACCGAAGAAATATACACAGGGCTTGATGTTGGCTCTCATGCTGTCCGAGTGGCAGTTGGGAAACTTGTTCCAACTTCAGATGGAAAAGAGCAGATGCACATCATCGGCGCTGTTGAGGTTCCATCAAGCGGAGTAAACAAAGGAACAATAACAAATCTTGAAGACGCGATTTCCTCAATTTCTCGAGCTCTTGAGCAGGCCGAAAGGATAACTGGAGTTCCTGTAAATTCAGCTTGGGTTGGGATAAGTGGTGGACATATCATTTCACAAGAATCAAGAGGTGTGATTGGAGTTGGAAGAAGTGATGGCGAGATTCGAGAGGAAGATGTTGAGCGCGCTATCGAAGCCGCTCGAACAGTCGCGACGCCGACAAACTACGAGATCATTCATGTTATTCCAAAAAGTTTTATTGTTGATGGTCAGCGAGGAGTGAAAGATCCGGTTGGTATGAATGGCATTCGGCTCGAAGTTGATGCACTTATCATTCAAGGACTTGGTTCACAAATCAAAAATTTAACAAAAGCAGTATATCGAACAGGGATGAACATCGAAGATTTGGTGTTTTCGATTCTTGCGACAGCAGAAGCTGTTGTTTCAGACAGACAAAAGGAATTGGGCGTTTGTGTTGTAAATATAGGAGCTTCGACAACTTCATTGGTCGTTTACGAAGAAGGTGATGTACTTCACACCTCTGTTTTACCTATCGGGTCTGATCATATAACTTCGGATATAGCTCTTGGCTTGAGAACCTCAATTGATGTTGCCGAACAAGTGAAACTTCGTTATGCAACGTGCATACCGGAAGAAATAAATAAAAAAGACGAAATCAATTTAGCTGAACTTGGAGCGCCTGAAGATGAAATCGTGGGTCGACGATTTATTGCAGATATTACACAAGCTCGCGCGCAGGAAATTTTTGAATACGTTGATAAAGAGTTAAAGAAAGTTGAAAGATCAGGAATGTTGCCAGCAGGTTTGGTTCTAACAGGAGCTGGAGCTAAATTACCAGGAATGCTAGATGCGGCAAAAGAAACTTTGCGTCTCCCAGTGTCTCTTGGAAATGCAATCGGTATTACATCAGTGATTGATCGTGCCAATGATCCTGGTTTAAGCACAGCAATAGGTCTTGTTCTCTGGGGATATCATATTCGAGGAACAAGCGGTAAAGGGAATTTTGGAAAGATATTCAAATCATTTGGTGGAAACATGGGAAAAATATCTGGTGGATTGAAAAAATTGTTTAAGTCGATGAAACCGTGAAGGAAAGGTCAGACAGAGGTTGTGCACAACCTCTTTTTTATTTGCTTGACATTACTTTCGGCGATGCTTAAAGTGTTAATGAATTTTTGTGCTCAAGTAAGCAGAATTTGAACACATATAGTGTTCAACCACAACATCTTTTTCGAAATAATCATTTTGAATCGAACCATGTCTCCGGGCCATCGGACTGTCGCCGCTGTTCCCTACGACACGGTTCGATCTCAAAATGATAAAGAACAAAATGCTCGACTTAACATTAATTGTATGGCTCAAGTTAAACCAGACATAGAAACCTTTGCAAAAATTAAGGTAATTGGAATTGGAGGAGGAGGTGGGGCGGCAATCAATCGCATGATCTGTGACAACATTAAGGGTGTTGAGTTTATTGCCATCAATACTGACGTTCAAGATTTGAATCAAAATCTTGCGCCAAAAAAGATTGCTATTGGCAAAACCATAACTCGCGGACTCGGAGCTGGAATGAATCCTGATATTGGTTCTCGAGCCGCAGAAGAAAATCAAAATGAGATTCGTGAGGCTCTAAGTGGATCTGACATGGTGTTTATCACATGCGGACTCGGCGGAGGAACTGGTTCTGGTGGAAGTCCTGAAGTCGCGAAACTTGCAAAAGACATGGGCGCTCTTACGGTTGCTGTTGTTACAAAACCTTTTACATTCGAAGGCGCACAGCGAAGACGTATAGCGGAAGAAGCATTTGATCGTTTGCTTCAGCATGTGGACGCTATAATCACAATTCCAAATGACAGAGTTTTGCAGATTATTGATAAAAAAACTTCACTCATGGAAGCGTTCACGGTTGTTGACGATGTTTTGCGTCAAGGTGTAAAGGGAATAGCTGAACTAATTACAATTCCAGGTCTTATCAATGTTGATTATGCTGACGTTAAAGCTATCATGGAATTGTCAGGCTCTGCTTTGATGGGAATTGGGCGCGCGTCTGGTGAGAACCGAGCGATCGAAGCGGCTAAGCAGGCCATCGCGAGTCCTTTGCTTGAACTCTCGATTGATGGAGCAAAAGGAATTTTGTTTACGATTTCTGGTGGAAGTGATCTTGGTATGCATGAGGTTGCTGAAGCCGCAAAAGTTATCACAGGTTCAGCAGACGAAGACGCGAAAATTATTTTTGGCGCAAACATCAACGATGATCTTGAAGATGAAATTCGAATCACTGTTGTTGCAACTGGTTTTGATTCTCGAGAGCGACGCGCAACATCGCCAGGAGCTGTTGAAGTGCAAGCACAAGGAATGTGGTCGCCGAATTCTTTCTTGCGTGTTCGTGAGCGCGATGAACAGCCAGCTATGCATCACCAAGTTCAAAAAACTCCGCCACCTCGTTTTTCTCATAAACCAATTGAATCACATCCAGAATCTGTTGCAGTAAAACAACCTGAACCGAAAATTGAGCATAGACCAGTTAACAAAAACTCTGTGTCAGTAAAGGCGCAGACAGAGGAAGAGGAAATTGAAATCCCGGCGTTTATCAGAAAGAAAATGATGTGAAGAAGTAGGTTTTGGGTTTTAGGTGATAAGTTTAGGATGCTGAAATTGTAGTCCACGGCTTTAGCCGTGGTTTACTTTTTGGTATAATGAATTTACTGTATGCGTTGCGCTGTTTGCAATCACAAAGACACCAAAGTCATTGACTCACGAATTTCAACCGATGGAGTGAGTGTTCGTCGACGTCGTGAATGCGAGCGTTGCGTTTTTAGATTTTCAACTTTGGAAGAGATTGAATTGCTAGATTTAACAGTTGTAAAACGCGACGGTCGTCGTGAAAATTATTCACGCGACAAACTTTCTCGCGGGCTTGAAAAGGCATTGGAAAAACGCCCGTACACTGATGTTGGTTTTCAAAAATTGGTTCACAAAATCGAACGTGATATTCAAAAGAAACGACGCGGCCAACTTACAACAGCAGAACTCGGCGACATTGTCATGAAGCATTTGAGATTGTTTGATAAAGTCGCGTACATCAGATTCGCATCAGTGTACCGATCTTTTGAAGATGTAAAAACATTTGAATCAGAACTAAAAAAACTTTTAGGGGAAAAGAAACTCGCGCTTCGCGCTTCCAAGCGGAAAAAATAATTATGGAAAAACGTTTGCAAATGATATTGATTCTTGGGATTGCTATTGCCGCTATTGTTGGAGCAATTTCAGGAGCAGTCGGTGGTTATGTTTTTTGGGGCCCGTTGTCATCATTAAGTTCTATTCAGCCAAAACTCTCTGACGCTCGAGTTGAACAAAAAATTGTTGAGCTCATTGAAGAGGAAAGCGCGACCATTGCTGTTGTTGAAAGCGTAACTCCGGCAGTTGTTAGCATTATCGTAAAACAAGACGGTTTTGAGATTTCCAGTGGTTCAGGTTTTATTGTTAGCGCAGACGGATATGTGCTCACAAACCGTCATGTTGTTGATGGACTTGGCACATCGCTTACTGTAATCACAAACAATGGTGAAGAATTACAGGCGAAACCTATTGACACAGATCCGTTTCAAGATATCGCCGTGCTAAAAGTGGATGGAGATGGGTTCACGATTGCACAGCTTGGCGATTCTGACAAAATACAAATCGGACAAACTGTGATTGCGATCGGAAACACACTTTCCGAATTTCGCAACACTGTTACAAAAGGTGTGATTTCAGGAATAAATCGTCGAGTTGTTGCGGGTTCTGCAGTGAACACTGATGTGATTGAACAAGCTATTCAAACTGATGCGGCAATCAATCCAGGAAATTCAGGAGGTCCGCTTATTAATTTGAAAGGAGAAATTATCGGAATCAATACGGCTGTGAGTATGGAAGGTGAATCAATCGCGTTTGCTATCCCGATCAATCAAGCAAAACGAGCAATTGAAGATGTGCGTCAGTTTGGACATATTGTTCGGCCGTGGCTTGGTGTGCGCTATGTTCTTGTGCAACAAGTTGAGTTGGGAGAACAAAACGGAAATTATGAACTTGGCGCTATGATAGTTGAAGGATCGCAACCCGGACAACCAGGTGTGATTCCTGGAAGTCCGGCGCAACTCGCTGGTTTGAAAGAGGGAGATATAATTGTAAGTATTGATGGAACGCGATTGTCGAAAGATGATTCGCTTTCAAAACTGGTTTCAGCGCGACGTCCGGGAGAAACAATTGAACTTGAAATCTTGCGAAACGCTGTTTTGCAAAAGATTTCAGTTACACTTGCAGAATATAAAACCGAATAATTTTTTATGCTTCGACGAACAAAAATTGTGTGCACGATCGGTCCGGCGTGCGAAAAAGAAACTATACTTAAAGCAATGATACGCGGAGGAATGGACGCGGCGCGTTTGAATTTTTCACATGGCACACATGCCGGACACAAACGGCTTTTGCGCAATGTTCGACGTGCATCAAATTCTGCTCATAAGTTTGTAACAGTGATAGGAGATCTTCAAGGTCCAAAAATTCGGTTAGGTGAATTGCCAAAAGATGGCGTCGAACTTAAAAATAATGAGACTTATATTTTTTCAACAGAGATTGACGGATACGAAGGTTCAAAGTTTTCAGTTACATACAAACAATTACATAAAGATGTAAAAGCTGGCCATAGGCTTTTGATAGATGATGGTTTGATTGAAATGAAAATTGTAAAAATTATTGGAAAAGATATTCATGCAAAAGTTAAAAATGGTGGAACAGTTACTTCGCACAAAGGATTAAATTTTCCAGACTCAAAACTTTCTGTTTCTTCTCTAACACAAAAAGATCGAGAGGACGTAAAGTTTGCTGTTCAGATTGGTGTTGAATGGATCGCGCTTTCATTTGTGAAATGCGCGGCTGATGTTCGGTTGCTCAAGAAGTTGATCAAAAAAGTTGTTCAAGCAGGACAGATACTTCCACGCGTTATTGTAAAAATTGAAAAACATGAAGCCATTGAAGCGTTCGATGAAATTCTTAAAGAGGCTGATGGCGTGATGATTGCTCGCGGGGACTTAGGAATTGAAATTCCTGCGGAAGAAGTTCCAGTTCGACAAAAACAGTTGATAGAAAAATGTAGAGCCGCTGGAAAACCAGTTATTGTTGCAACACAAATGCTTGATTCAATGATTCGCAATCCACGTCCAACTCGCGCTGAAGTATCTGATGTTGCAAATGCAGTATTTGATCACACTGACGCTGTTATGCTTTCTGGTGAAACAGCATCAGGAAAGTTTCCGCTTGCCGCGGTCAAAACAATGGCAACAATTGTAAAAGA
Organism: bacterium; assembly: GCA_020057555.1. Taxonomy (GTDB): domain Bacteria; phylum Patescibacteriota; class Patescibacteriia; order UBA9934; family GWF2-40-263; genus JACQXU01. The sequence continues at coordinate 14,958 of JAGVFR010000009.1, forward strand.
AGCAGAGGCATCTCCATTTGATGATGTTGTTTTTGATCCGCCGCCTGTGAAAGATTTAATCGGGTCTGTCGCGCAAGCTGTCAAACTCGCGGCAACACAAAAAACAATTGACGGGGTTTTGGTTTCAACGGAGTTGGTAGACTGGTCAGAAAGCGTTCTGCGTTTTCATCCAGAAATTCCTCTTTTTATAGCATGTCCAACACAAATGCAGGCTCGTCAGGTTTCAATGAGGTGGGGAAGTGAAGCTTTTGTATTAAAAAATGTCCGTGAGAAAACATTTGTTACGCGAGTGCTTCGTATTCTCAAATCCGAGAAAAAAGTTCGTAAAGGAATGCGGCTTGCCGTTATACTTGGCGGCCGTCACGGCGAAGCGTTTGATGTTATCATTGTCTGAGCCTGTCGAAGGCAGTAGCTACGGATTCAACAGTTCTGCAAAAAGTGATTCTTCATTTCCATCTTCTACAACTCGCGTTAGTTTTGAAATAATTTTGTACGGTTTGTTTTGAACAAAAACATTAGCGATCTGCCAGTCATTTTTGTTTTCAGTCCACGGTTTATCATCCGTTGAAAGAAAGACCGATTGCTCAAGATTTGTGTTTGATTCCCATCCTTCTTTCATTACGAGATCGTCAGAGACTTTTGTTTCCAAAAATTTCCAAAACATTTTTTCAGTACGCGCGCTTGGTTTTTCATTTGATGTTTTCCAAGTTTTGCAATCCGGATCCCCGCATGCTTGAACAACAAATGTGTACCCTGTATCAGGGTCAAGATCAGAAACATCCAAACTCACACGTTCATGCTCGCCGGCTTCTGTTCTTGACCAACCTGTTTCTGGATTAGTGACAGTGATGAGAAAATGATTATACGTTGTTTCGGGTTTTTGCCATGTCAGACGAATAAACGAAGAAGAGCCGCGTTCTGTTTCAGCAATGAGCTGTGGCCGAAATACAGACGTCTGGAGATTTGAGTTCCATAATGTTTTGTCAGAATCTGTTTTTTGCTGTGTCCAAAAGAAAAAAGCAACGGCCAGGATTAAGATGATTAAAATTCCTACAATAATTGCGTTTTTGTATTTCATATAGTTTGTTTAAACATATCATACACAATACTAAAAAAAGAAAAAGACCCGAGTTGGGTCTAGTGAGCATCGCTTTTGATTCGACTGGTGATATTGGCTATGATCTTGTCGCGATCGTCTGAATCTAGTGGTCCAAACAGATACCATGCGTCTATCGTTCTATGCAGACTTTGTACAAAGTCGAAGTAAGAAAAAAATAGCATGTAAGTCCCTGTGTCGTGATCATTGAGCGTAAGGTGGAGAATTAGGCTCCCTCCTTCGAATTGTTCGATTCGAAAACCGAATTTTTTTCCTTGTTCCATGACCGCTCCTTTCTGAGTAAAGAAAATATCATAAATAGGAGAATTTTGTCAACGGTCGTTGCTCGATAAATAGAAAAACAACCCGATGTATTCAGATTGTTTTTCTGGCGGACCGGACGGGATTCCTCCTCCCCCGTCGCTCGCTCGTTCCGCTAAGCGGAACAGGCTCGTTCCTCCTCCGGAGCCGGGGTCGACAAAAACATGAAGCAGTTTATATTTTTGTCGTACCCTTCGAATCCAGTCCGTTATTCATACAAGAAAAGACGACCAACAAAAGTCAGTCGTCTTTTCTGGCGGACCGGACGGGATTCGAACCCGCGATCTTCTCCGTGACAGGGAGACGTGTTAACCGGGCTACACCACCGATCCATAGGGTGTATAAATGCGTCGGCATAGTAGCATGATATTTTTATGTCTGCAAGGAACGTTAGAATATAAAAATTTTATAAAAAAATCCGCTCAATGAGATGGGCGGAGAGGTCTGTCTATCGAAGGAAAGGAGCGAGACTTGGTACGTCTATGAGAATATCCTTGTCGAGGATTGTTACCTCGTTGTCTGGGACAAGAGCAGTCATCACGTAGACGGAAGCGTTCTGGGAATTTTTTTTGAATCTTCTTGCCGAATCAAGGTTGCCGCGCGAGTTGAAAAACACGACGACTTTGTCATGTATCGACATGAGCGCCGCGCGAAGATCGCCGTCGTCCAAGTTGTCGATGATCTTGACGCTTGCTGCGATCGGCTGATGATCTCCATATGGATGCTTCGCATCTTTTGCCTTGAACTCGATCAGCTTGCACCACTCCTCGGCTTCTTTCAGATCTACTTGACCCCAAGTCCCACGCACAATGAACACATGAATCGGCCGCATGTTTCTCCTTTGCTTTGTTTCAGACTGTCTGTCAGTCCGATGTTAGACACCTTACACTTGTTTGCCGAAGTGTCAATACATACAGAATTCCTTTTGCCTAAAATACAGACGAAAATACGACTGACTTTTGTCATTCGTCTTTTTGTGTTCAAACAAATTTATTCCCCCAGTTCTTTCAGTGCCTGTTGCGCGTAATACTTTGTGCTAAGTTGAAGATTGTATTTCGGATCATCCAATTCTTGAAGTGTGAACCAATGCCAGTTGTCACTCCTGTCGTCGCCGCTCGCCACAACTTCATCGTTTTCGCTTTTTGCAAAATAAACAAATGAAATGTGTTTGTGAGTTTCGTTTATTTTATGTTGATTGAGAAATCTTGGCGGCATGAGCTCCTTATAATCTACTCTTGTTTGATCAACATCAATCGTTTCACCAATAAGCTTAACATCCAAACCAACTTCCTCTTTCACTTCTCTTATTGCGGCTTCGATCGGATCTTCATCCAACTCAATATGTCCACCAACACTCAACCATTTGTTGTACTTATCGTGTAATCGAAGAAGCACCATGTTGTGATAGACAATAAAAACCTCAACAGTGAAATCAATTTTTTCATGAATGTGTGGCATACATTACATTCCAACTGCTTTTTTTAACTCTCGAATTTCCGATTCCGTTAATGAGCGCCAATTTCCAAGAGGATAAGTTGATGGCATTCGAAGTGTGAGAATTCTTGTTCGTGTAAGAGCTTCAACACGATATCCAAGTGTCTCGCACATTCGTCGGATTTGGCGGTTGCGTCCTTCACGCAAAATTATTGCAAAACGTTCGTCATTCATTTTTCGAACTTTTGCAGGAAGTGTAATACCGTCATCAAGTTCAACTCCTGTCTGCAATCGTTTGATATCTTTCATTTCAATCGGTCGATCAACCAAAACAACATATTCTTTTTCGTGTTCGTATTTTGGATGCATGAGACGATTCGCGAGCACTCCATCATTTGTCAAAAGTAAAAGCCCTTCGCTTTTCACATCAAGTCTGCCAACAGGGAAGACGCGTTCTTGGATATTTATAAAATCAATCACATTGTCTTTTTTGTTTTGATCAGTTGTGACAATAATGCCGGCTGGTTTGTTGAGCATGATATAAATTTTTTCCGGCGGTTTTTTTTTGTCACGACCATGCACACGAACGTCATCGTTTTCAGAAACTTTGTCCCCGAGCTTCGCGCGTTTATTATTTATAAAAACTTGACCGAGCTCAATAAGTCGGTCTGCTTCGCGTCGCGAGCAATATCCATTTTCAGAAAGGTATTTGTTGATGCGGGTTGATGGCATAGTAGAAAAGTAGCAAAGTAGCAAAGTAGCAGAAGGGGATATGGATTTATTTATTAATAGAACGAATGAGAGCGTTGATTAGACGTTGCACATCTTCGCTTAGGTTATATTGGGTTGTATATTCTTTCAAGCTAAAATAGTTAAGATCTTTTGCAATTAGAAGTTGATCTTGTAATTCATAAAGCGAACCGATGGCAATATCATAAAATCGTGTCTTGTCAGCAAGTCCTCGGCGACCGAAACCCTCAGCCAAATTTGCAGTGATTGAACTTGCCGAACGGCGCATTTGTACCAAAAGTCCGAATTTTTCTGTGTCAGGAAATTTTTTTGTTAAAAGATAAACAGTCAACACGAGTTCGTGTCCTTTTTGCCATGCAATTAAATCTGTGAATGTTTTGATTTTATTCATAACCCTTTGCTACTTTGCTACTCTACTACTTTGCTACTTCTTTAACAAAAAAAACGGTTGCTGGAAAGATATTCCATACGACCGTCGAGAGAACTATTGCCTGGGAAAGAAGAGATTTCCGACAGCACTACAGCCAACTTTGCAAGTTGGGTTGATGACCTGTCCGCTACTCGCGCCAGAAACTGGCTGGCCGTTCTGTGAGTTGCCGTTTTTCGCGATGAGCCAGACCGCCCAGTACGGCATGGACAGGATCCCCATGCCGATCACGAGCGCGGCCAGTACGACCACGAATGCCGCGACCCAACTCACTCCGAAGCTCATGAAACACCGAGTAGAAGGGGCGGCGGGTGCCGGAGCGGCAACAGGAGCCGGAACCACAGGAGGAACAACTGGCGGAGCAGGTTGTGTCGGCGTTGGTGCTGGCGCTGGCGCTGGTGCTGGAACCACAGGAGCCGGAACCACAGGAGGAACAACTGGCGGAGCAGGCGGTGTCGTTGCTGGAGCCGGAGCTGGCAGAACCACATCGAACTCAATTTGCGTGCTCGGGATCTGGCTGAGTGGATCGGACTCGTTCACAGCAACGAAAGTGAAGTGTCCGATCGCCTGAAATCCGTTCACGCTCTCAAATGTGAGGTCGGCAGGGTCGCCTGATCTCGTTGTGATCTCATCCGTATGAATGTCGATTACGACATGTGCGGAAGCGTCAGTGACCACGAGTGTGTATCTGTCTCCATGTTTGGCTTCGGTAGCATCGACGTGCAGGAAGACGTTGAACCCCTGGCCAACCTCAAGTGGGTTTGGATAAAGAGTCAATGAACTTGCCATCGGATTTCCTCCAATCTTTGTCCGGAACCCATTCCGGAACAAACAAAAATAGCACGTTTGTGCTATTTTGTCAATTGTACTGTTTCAACCACTTTTTTGAATATTTCTGGATGATCTTTTGCAAGCGTTGAAAGAATCTTTCGATCAAGAGTGATTCCAGCCTTTTTCAAACCATCAATAAATCGGCTATATGTGGTTTCTAGTGGGCGAAGCGCAGCATTCAGACGAATCTGCCAAAGTCTTCGAAACGCTCGCTTTTTGTTTCGACGATCGCGGTAAGCGTAAACTCCGGCTTTGAGCATTGCAGGTCGAGCGGCTCGGATGCTTGACTTGCGTCGCCACATCATTCCTTTTGTTTTTGAGAGTAGACTTTTACGTCGTTTGACGTGTTGTACCCCTCGTTTAACTCTTGGCATAAAAGTTCGATATTAAAGTTTTTACCGCTTTTGCGTGCGACACAAACGTTTTGTCGCGACGTTTTTTGCGCGTGATTTTTCCCGGATCTCGACTATTAAAATGATCCTGTCCGCAATAACGCTTGAGAACCTTTCCAGTTTTTGTGACTTTGAACCGTTTTGAAATGGATTTGTGTGTTTTGATTTTCGTACCCATATAATATTGATGACGCGCGAAGTATAAAGAAATGCTCCAAAGCTGTCAAGATATGGTCTATGATTTAGCCACGATCATTGAAAACTTTCCGCCCAAGTATTTTATCTCTTCTTCAACGCGAAGTCTGTAATTAGCTCGCAAGCCACTTTCGAACCGTTTCATGATTTCTTCAGCAACGTCTCTATGCGCTTTTTCGCGTCCTCGCATTGGAAGTTCGACTTTTACTTTATCGCCACGATCCAAAAATTTACCAGCTTGTTTTTGACGCACTTCAAAATCATGATCTCCAATACGCACAGAAAGACGAATCACTTTCATTTCAACTTCTTTTGATTGAGCTTTCTGTTTTTTTGCTTCTTTTTCTTTTTGATATTTGAATTGTCCGTTGTCCAGAATTTTACAAACAGGCGGAACAGCAAGAGGTGACACCTCAACTAAATCAAGCTCTTTTTCTAGAGCAAGCGCAATGGCTTTTGCTGTTGGCATAACACCAAGAGCTTGACCGTTTTCATCAATGACACGGACTTCTTCGGAACGAATACGATCGTTTGCTTTGTATTTTTGAATGTTGAGTGCTGATTTTCGCTGACGATGACGATGGATACGCATAATTTGATAGAGGGAGTATAGGCAAAACAGTGAAAAAATACAAGTATTCGTGTAAAGTGAAATTTAAGTATGTCATTAGCAATAAACAAGCACGCCAGATTTGATTACGAACTCCTCGACAAATTCGAGGGAGGTTTGGTTTTGACTGGCCCTGAAGTGAAGTCAGTCAAGGCCGGCTCCGTACAACTTAAAGGAGCATTTCTTGATATTCGAGGCACAACTCTCTGGCTAAAGAATGCTCACATTTCTAAATATCCTCCGGCCGCGGGTGTTCAACAGGAATACGATCCAACCCATGACCGAAAGGTTCTCATTCACAAACGTGAGCTTAATCGGCTGATCGGAAAGAGAAAAGCCGAAGGTTTGACGATCATTCCCGTTTCACTTTATCTAAAAGGTAACTTGGTGAAGTTGGAATTCGCGGTTGCTCGTGGAAAAAAGAAATATGAGAAGCGCGAAACCATCAAAAAACGAGATGTTGATCGTCAGTTGCGCGAAAAGATGAAAGAGTGATAGGGTTTTGTCAGGAGGTGCCAAATGGCAAACGAAACTGTCAGAGATCCTCATTCGCATTACGTTCCAGGCCAACCAAAGATGAAGCATGTGGGCTGGCATGTTGAAGTGAGCTTTGCAAAACGTGTTCTTGAATGCACAGTACTCATCACGTTCAACAAGCCAGGATTGACAACTCTTGACTTGCGCGGCATTGACATCAAAGAGGTGAAAGACAGTCGCTTCCTTGACCTAGCTTTCTCACGAATAGCAGATCATCCTGTCATTGGCGACGGGATTCAGTTCGTTGTTCCAGAGAACAGGATGGTCTTCATCGCATACAAGACAAGTCCCGAAGCTTCGGGCTTGCAGTGGCTCACAAAAGAACAGACGAGTGGCAAACGTCATCCGTTCATGTTCACGCAAGGCCAGTGCTTGCACACGAGAAGTTTCCTGCCGTGTCAGGGTACGCCAGAAGTTCGCTTCACCATTGACGCGACGGTTGTGGTTCCAAAAGAACTGCGCGCGCTCATGGGCGCAAATCACTTCTATCGAAGCGAATGGAGAGAGTTCGAAGGGTGTGTTGTCGAGCGATGGAAGATGCAACAGCCGATTCCGGCATACCTCGTTTCACTCGCTGTCGGCGAGCTGGAAGAAAGAGACATCACGGATCGTTGTCGCGTGTACGCCGAAAAAGAAATGGTCGAAGCCGCGGAAACCGAGTTCAAGGACATCGGCAAGATCATGGAAGCGGCAGAGCGTTTGGCCGGTCCGTACGAGTGGGGCCGGTTTGACATGCTCGTTCTACCGCCTTCGTTCCCATACGGCGGGATGGAGAATCCGCGACTCGCGTTTCTTTCACCAACAATCGTGACTGGCACCGGTTCAATGGCCTTCGTCATCGCGCACGAACTCGCGCACGCGTGGACTGGGAACCTGATCACAAACGTCAGTTGGGGGGACTTCTGGCTGAACGAAGGCTGGACAACATACTTCGAACATCGCATTCTCGAAGAGCTCTATGGAAGAGAAGAAGCGCTCTTGCACATGGCAATTCAAGAGCGTGATCTCAAGCGTGACATGGATCGCTTCTTCGCAACAGGGAAGCAAGCATGGACGAAGTTGAACGTCATTCTTACACAGGACGATGATCCTGACGACGTTTTCTCGATCATTCCGTACATCAAAGGCGCTATGTTCGTTCAGATACTTGAGGAAGCAGTCGGGCGCGCACGTTTCGACAAGTTCATTCAACGCTATATCGCGCAGTTCAAATTCACTTCGATAAGCACGCAGAAATTTCTCGAGTTCGTTGATGGTGAATTGCCTGGCGTGCTCGAAACTGTTCATCATCTCGAATGGGTTGACGGGGAAGGTGTACCTACCAATGCTCCGCGCGTGAAGTCGCAAAAGGCCGCGGTTGCGTTGGCTGATGCTCAACTCAACATGGTGCCGATCGATTCTCACGCATGGAGTTCAAACCAGTGGGTCTTGTACCTTCAGTCGCTTTCGCGTGAACTTCCGACAAGTCACGCGGATTCGCTTTTGCAATTCAATCTGCACAATGCCGCGAACATTGAGGTTCGCTGGTCGTACCTTCTGTTCTGTCTTGAGACCAAGTTCATGAACGATGACATTGGCAAGGCGGTTGAAAAACTGCTCACACAAGTCGGTCGGATGAAATTCATTCTTCCGATCTACCGTGCGCTGACGTGCAACCGAGTCGCGCTCACGCTGGCACAACAGATATTCAAAAACGCTCGTTCTGGATATCACCCGATTGCGATCGCGCAAGTCGAGAAGATCTTCAAGGAGGCAGAATCAAAGTCGACTACCTGACGTTTCTTCAAACGAAGAACGTCTTTTTTGTTTTCAAACATTTGACATAAAGCTGTTTTTATGCTAATCTAGTCGTCGATTCTTAGTCGTATGACTAAGTCGTTTCTTTCACCGAAAGGTGGGGAATAAGGAGGTAAGTGCGTTCCTCCACTAACGCACAAGCTCATTGAAAGGAGTGTCGTATGGCACGATGGAATGGAGAGCTCGCAATCGACAACGGACCTTCAAAGCTAGATCTGATGCTCTCTCTGTTCGACACGGACATGGGACCGCGGGTGCTGAAATTCTACAAAGCGCGAGACGAAGGTAGACAACACGGGCTTTGGATATTTGATGTACAGATTGTTTCCGCAAGGAGACGAAATCCTGCGGCGAACATCTGGGAAATCGAGGGAATCACCGATGCCAACGACGGCGAAGATAGGGTTTCGATTTACTACACAAGCGACACGCGCAAAGGTAGGATGAGATTCGAGGAAGAACTTCGAACTCACGGCATCCTTGAGACGTCAGACGACTCCAAGCGGTCGCGGGCACTCATGATCGTTATCGAGAAGATAATCGCCACGTATCAGAACAGCCATCGAGGCAATCTGGACGAGGAAGTCTTCAAGCTCTACGAAAAAGCCAAGCGGATCAAATTCGCCAAAGATCATGATTCACTCACCGAAGCCATCAAGAACATCTGAAGCCGATAACCTGACGTTACTTCGATCTGAAGAACGTCTTTTTTAATTGTATTCCGTCATTGCGAGGAGGAGCGAAGCGACGACGAAGCAATCTGTGTGTTTGAGAGATTGCTTCGTCCCGCCACGGCGGGACTCGCAATGACGACAAATTGCGTCCCACTTCGCTCCTTCGGAGCTTCGTAGGACAACTAAAATAACTGACCTTGTGGTCAGTTATTTTAGTTGGTGGAGCTGCGGGGAATTGAACCCCGGTCTGGTAAGGCTTCACATTATGATTTTTCCAAGCTCATTTCCACTTGTTTGCAAGCGCGCGCTTGAAGTAGAAACAAATGCGCGTGCAGGTGTTGATCGCAATTCTCGAAAGTGCGAGACCAACGACCGCACTTTCCAGCTCACATTTATGACGCCGCGATTCGATTATTGAGCATCACCGAGGCGGACGGTTCTCGGGTATTAAGCGAGAACAGGGGCGAATGTTGGAACGCTGAAAGCGTTCTTAATTTTCGCAATGACGTTGTTTGCATTTATCGTCTTGTGCGGATTGATTTACGAGAAGCCGCACCTGCTCGGCTTGATCACAATGTAAGGGACTTCCATCGATACCGATCAGCCCCGAAAGTATTCTCTGTCATCCTGAGTGCAATGGGGGATCTCTTAGAGAGAGATTTCCCCGTCGAGTAAAGATAAAGCAATTTTGCGTTTTTGTCAATCGTGTGCTTGAGACCGTTGAAAAACTCTAATTATTGCCTGAGCTTGTCGAAGGCAGTACTTCTGTCGTGACAAAATTTTACTCCTTCGACAGGCTTAGGAAATATAGTTTTGACATCCTGATCGCCGCAAGATAATGTTTCGGCGTTGGAATATCCAACAAGAGGATTAAATGAAGAAGGCTTTGCAATTCGTTTGTCTCTGGATCGCAACAACGTCATTTTCAGGTTTGATTCCTGGTTATCTCTTGAACAAACCAGGAAAGATGGGAGGAACAGCAGGAGCGCTTGTTGCGCTTCTTGTTCAGTACCACATGCTCAACTCGTCATTGACGACAATGCTTTGGTTCGTCATCGCGAGTTTCGCGATCGGATGGATTGTTGTTTCGACAGCAGAACGTTATTTGCTTGAGCTGTACGGCCCACGCAGACGTCACACTGGCGATGTTGTCTTAAGTGATTTCAACGAGACAAACATTGATGAGTTCCACGGCCAACTTCTCGCAGGTCTTCCGATCTGGTTCTTTGACATGGACGTTGACAAAAGTGCATGGTGGCTTCTCATCATCTCTTTCGTCCTGTTTCGTTTCTACGACATTCTCAAACCATGTCCGATCGATTCTGTTGAACGTCTGACAGAAGGAACTGGTTTCGGCGTGATGATTGATGACACATTGGCTGGCTTCATGGCCGCCGCAGTTATGTTCGGACTGATTTCGTTCATGGTGTTTACTTGACAAGAACATCGCGCGTCACTAATCTTCAACAGTTCCAGGCGTGAGCTTGGATGGAGGTAAGAATGGCAAGAAGGAGATCTGTTGATCGAAGTGCGCGGCCAGATCCAACAAAAGCAGAGGTTGCTCTGCGTTGGAAGGTGAAGATTCTCCCTGAAGGCGAAGTTCAAGTCACGGACGTCACCACAACGCCAGCAACTGCAACTGCTGAAATTGAAACTGCAATGAAGAGTTGGTTCGAGAGGAACAATATCGAGTTAGCGCCTGGCAAATATGCACTGAATTTCGGGGTGCATACAGGCATACAATTTCTGCAGTTTCCGAAAGAGCTTGATGCTGAATCACGGAACAAGATTGTTACAACTCTGATTCCGTTTCTGGCAGACAGAGCAGTTCTACTTTCTTCGGAGTTCGCGCGATTCCCAAGCGACGATGAGATTCGTGAAGGCGCCGAAGAGGTGGTCGGAGAGATATTCAACCATCTAATGCGACTCACTGGTGGGTGTGGAGAAGTACCGGAACAGGTTGACTATTCACACATTCGCACAGGGTGCATTTCAGTCGTTGGTTCTTCCTCACGACTGGGAATGTACGACAATCATCAAAAGAACAGCATGCTTCAAGCGGTTGAAAATTATCTGAGCGAAGTCACTGGGATGATTCGTTTCGGCACAGGGAAAGCAACCTTTGAGTTCGCGGAAGGCAAGCCAGTCGTCATTGTCGATTTCGCAATGCATGACGTCTTCACTCAAGCCGTCAATGGGATGCTTGCCAAGCGCTTCGCAAGGATTCTCGCTGAAGTCGAATCCGAAGTCATCACTTCAATGTCAAGAGATCTGCACAAGTATTTCGCCGTTGCGTCGGGAGCACTTGCGCAGATAGCCGAGGGCTACGGCTTCGCGCTTGAGCCTACTGCACCGATCGAACCACCGCCTCCAGCGGAAGAACCTATCGCACCGGTCGAGCCGGTTGCTGCTGCGCCTGCACAGCCTGCGCCTGCAGAAACACCGGAACCTTCTGTTCCGGTTGGTGAGACTGCTTCGGTATAGCCTCTCTAGCGTCCTTGACATGGGCGCTTTTTTTAATTAACGTTTTTGTGTTCCAGGTAAAACTTGGATGGAGGCAAGAATGTCAAGAAGGAGATCCGTTGATCGAAGTGCACGGCCAGATCCAACAAAAGCAGAGGTTGCTCTGCGTTGGAAGGTGAAGATTCTCCCTGAAGGCGAAGTTCAAGTCACGGACGTTACAACAATTCCGGACAGTGACACGTCAAAAATGGACATCGCGGGATTCTGCGCGAAGAAGAACATCAGACTGGTGGCAGGCCAATACATTCTGCGTTTCGGTGTACACAACGGAATGTCAGATCCAGTATTTCCAAAGGAACTCGACAGCGAATCGAGGGTGAATCTCTACATCGCTTTCATTCCTGATCTAGCGATCAACGCGTCGGCTCTTTCAAGTGAGTTCGCGCGATTCCCAAGCGACAACGAGATCCGAGAAGGTGTTATCGAGACAGTCACAATAGTCTTCGATAATCTGATGCCGATTCCAGATGAGGATGGAAAAATTCCGGTAAGCATAGACTTATCGAAATTGCGCCCAGGATTCATTTCTGTCATTGGCGCAGAATGCGTTCAGTGCATGGGACGGTGTGATCAACAGATGCCGATGGGAGAAGTTCTCCACAAGTTTCTGGCAGTGTACGACACGAAAGGTGTCGAATTCGGCAATGGAATGGCCATGATTGGGTTTGATACTGGCGAGTGCGTCGTGAAGGTCGGTTATCGGCATTTGTCGCACGAATTTGTCTTCGCTCATTCTGTAAACAACATGCTTGCCAAGCGCTTCGCGAAGATTCTCGCTGAAGTCGAGTATGATCTTATGGCAAGATATTCCAGAGACACGCTTAAAATCTGCACTGACATAACAAGCTGTCTCTTGCGGATTGCTAACGTTTACGGCTTCGCGATTTCAGGTTCAGAACCCGTGACAGAACCAGTCACCACTGCAGAGCATGCACCTACCGCTCCGGTCGAGCCAATTACTCTCACCCCTAAACTTTGAAAAAAGTTCGGGGTGTTTTTTTGTTTTGTGCTATACTTTCTTTAACTATGCGTCCTTCCGAAACAATCAGCATTTCAACCGGGACTTTTTTCAAAGCCGTGGCAATTATTCTTGGTTTGTGGTTTTTGTGGTTTGTTCGCGAGATTGTCGCGATATTAGTTGTCGCGATCATGCTTGCTTCAGTTATTGATCCGTTCGCTGATTGGTTTGCGAAGCATCGTATTCCTCGCGGTCTTGCCGTTCTCATTGTTTATACAATTCTTCTCGCTCTTGCTTCAGTCATCATAGTTGTCTTGGCTCCGATCATTGCCGAACAGTCAGTTCAACTCGTTCAAAACATCTCATCGCGTTCAACTGAAATTTTTGATTCTTTTGTTCGGTTTCAAGCAAAACATCAAATCGTTGAAAGCATCACGACAAGCATTCAATCATTCCAACAAAATATTTCATCTTCCGCAAATTCACTTTTCACAACTGTCAAAGGTTTTTTTGGAGGACTTGCCGCTCTTTTGATTGTGCTTGTGCTCGCGTTTTATTTGGTTGTTGAAGAAGACAGTATGCGCAAGTATTTCAAAACTCTCGCGCCGGTTGAGTATCAACCATACATCACTCAGCTTCTCAAAAAAATGCAAGCGAAAATTGGCGCGTGGCTTCGCGGACAAATCATTCTTGGATTTTTTGTTGGATTAGTTGTTTACATTGGACTCAAATTACTCGGCGTACCATATGCACTTTTACTCGCTGTGATTGCAGGACTTTTCGAAATCGTTCCTTATGTCGGGCCGATCGTATCATTGATTCCAGCCGCGATAATCGGGTTTGCACAATCAACTGTAATCGGAGTCGCGACAGTGATTTTGTATTTAGTTATCCAACAAATAGAAAATAATGTGCTTGTGCCAAAGATCATGCAAAAAGTGACTGGCTTAAGTCCGATATTAAGTATTCTCGCGCTTCTTATTGGTTTGAAAGTTGGCGGAATTATTGGCGCGATTCTCGCGATTCCTCTTGCGACAATGATCGCCGTTGTTGTTGAAGACGCGTTCAAAGACACAGTATGATGATATTTCACCATCACCATCGTTCTTTTTTTCTTCCGATTCTTGGACTGCTCACTGTCGGACTTGTTGTGTTTATGTTTTATAGTTTGACTGATTCGTTCAAACCACCAGAATTTTCTCAACAAGTTATAACACCTGTTTCATCACAAGAATATACAAACAGCATAAAAACGATTGGGGGAAAATTTGTGGAATCATATGGTGTCGCAGAAAATGATATTGCGCGTTTGGTCATAGTTGAAAATACACTTTCTGAATTGCTCGCGCTTCGCGTGCCAGTTGAGTTTAAGGAGATACATCTTGAACTTGCAGTAATTCTTAGCCAGATGCAAACAGCGTTAAAAGCACAAGACACAAAACAAGCGCAAAATTTATTCGCGACATGGGAACAAGAATATTGATATAAGTTATTGCCTGAGCAACGTCGAAGGCAGTAGATAAAAAGGGAATAAATATCTATGTCCAGAATCGAAAAAGGCTCTGATGTAAAAGAAGAATTGCAACAGATGAAAGGGGAAGTGATAAAAGAAATTAGTTCAAAAAAACAACGCCATTCGTTTCGAAGTTGTTTTGTTATTTTTTTTATTTTGATTATTTGTATATTAGTTGTTGCCGCATGGGCTGTCGCATCAACCGGTGTTATTAACGTTCCAGTGTTTAGTAAGTTTGCTTATAACAAACCAGAACCGGAGCGCATTGTTACTCCAGGAGTTCCACTTGAAAAAGTTATTGAAGAGCAGGTCATATCAAAATTAGCAACAGGTTCTGTAAACAAACCAATCTCGCTCTCGCTTAGTGAATCATCTCTCACAGCATCTTTGCGTTCTGTTCTTGAATCAAGCGCTGATGGATTTATTGATGCGTCATTTTCTCAAGCAACAATATCTCAAGATCGCGGTTTAACTTTTTTCTTACCGCTTGAAAAATCAAAGTCAGGTTCCGCGCTTTCTATTTCAGTCAAAGCAAATATAAAAGATGGAAAATTAGAGCTTGTTCCAGAAGAATTTAAAATCGGTTCTTTACATGTACCAGATTCGTTTATAGCTCTATTTATTCAATCGTTTTTGAAGGACCAACTCGCTGATGCAAATAAAATTCTCGGATCGTATGTGGAAGTTCAGGAGATTGAATATAATGATGGATCTGTTATTGTAAGCGGGAAAATATCAGCAGAAGTTAAAGAAGAATAAGTGTTGGCCTTAAAGAGCGGTTTGTACCATGTCGGAGGGAACAGCGGCGAGGAGTCCGCTGGCCCGGAGACATGGTACAACCGCTCCTGATGATTAACATGATTTTAATCCACCGTCTTACTCCATTTGCGATCGGACTTATTGTTTCGCTTGGTTTTGCTTCGATTTTATTTTCACAAATCTCTCCAGTTTTGAGTCTTGTTTTGACAGTCGTTTTGATTGCGCTTTTGTACGCGCGTCTTCTTCACTTCAAAATTCGCACGTTTCAATTTTGGCATTTTCTTGGAACACCAACTTTGTATTTACTTTCATCTTTTGGGATGATCTTTTTGTTTGAACAACAAACAATATCTTTAACTCTCGCTATTTTGACAGTTTTATTTCTTGTTCTTTTTGCAGAATATATTTTCCAATTCACACATCTTCCAAGTCAGTATCAACCTTACTCAATTGAATATCTAACTCTCTTGTTGAACGTTCTTACGATTTTTTTTCTATCTTCAGTTGCTTACGGAGTCAATCTATTAGCTCAAGTTCCTCTTTGGATTCTTGCTCCAATTTTTTTTCTTCTCTCGCTTTTCATTCTTTATGGAACACTTTGGGTAAGTAAAGCCGATGAAGCAAGATCAAAGCCATACGCGCTAGCTGGTTCAATTCTAACAACGGAATTTTTCGTTACTCTTGCGTTTTTACCAAGCGGTTTGTACACGAACGCCGCGCTCATCACTTTGTTTTTTTATTTGTTCCTTGGATTGACACGTGCCGAAGTTCGCCATAAGCTCTCCAAACAAGTCGCGCTTAGATATCTGATTACAGCCACGATTTTGCTTATTTTGATTGTTGCAAGCGCAAATTGGTTATAAAAACATTTCCAACCTTTCAGTCCTTTCTGACCTTTTTTATGCCCTCCTCTTTTCGAACACTCATCTATACTGTAATTCTTGCGATCGTCCTTGGAACAGCGAGCGGTATTTTGGGTACTGTTTGGACTTCTTCATATCTCTCCGATTACGCGTTTCAACTTTCCGAATTATCATCTCCACTTCGAGTTGATCAAGAAAAACCTCGCAATGTTCCATCTTCATATAACGAAGCTGTAACAGGTTTGATCGAATCATCGCTTCCAAGTGTTGTTGAAGTTTATATAGGAATGGCCGGTTCGCTTGGTTATTCTTCAAACGATGTTTTTGATCGTGGCATCGTCCTTACAACAGACGGATGGGTTGCGATAGCGTCAGTTGATCCGACTCGTGTTTCATCTTTCAAAACCGCGCGCGCGCGAGTTGCCGGAGAAATGTATTCTGTTGTTGAAAGCGCATACGATTCAATTACACAAACATTATTTGTGAAACTCGACGCTAATAATTTATCTGTCGTGTCTTTTGGGAAGGGTAGGGAAACGCGCGCTGGTGAACAGGTATTTGTTGTTGAATCATCCAGTGCGTTTTTGCCAGCTACAATTAGTGAACATGTTTGGCCGCAAGCACAAGCTGTTTCATCTGACAAACCACAACGACGTTTATTGTTGGATAAAGAAATTTCCGAAGGATTTTTGGTTTATAATTTGAGTGGTGATGTAATTGGTTTTGGACAAGATCGAGTTGTTCTTCCATTCGAAAGTATTTTGCCCGCATTTCATTCTTTGCTCGAGACGAAAAAAATTTCACGCGCGTCGCTTGGAGTGAGTTACATTGACTTGAGCCATCAAATTGATATTGCGCGCGAGTTAAGTCGAGGTTTGAAAAACGGCGCACTTTTATATGGAAGTTCAGCTGTGAAGTTTGGTAGTGCGGCGAAATCGGCCGGCCTCCAAATAGGAGACGTTGTGCTTGATATAAACAGTGAAGTGATAAATAGTTCAAAAGGTCTGGATGAACTTCTTGAACAATATAAAGTTGGAGATAAGATTTCGATTATGTTTGATCGTATAGGCGAATTGAAAACAGTTGAAGTGATTTTGAAGTAAAGAAGAAAAGTAGTAAAGTATAATTATGCCCTCCAATCATCTTCGCGATCTCACAAACGCTTGGCAAACAATAATCATGTTTGGTTTGCTTGGACTTGTTTTGTCGCTTGTCATTTCATTTGTTCAACCACTTCGATACGCTTCAACCGCGCGCTTGCTTATTTTACAAAACATCGGAACTCAAGTTGACGCTTACACTGCATCGCGTTCAGAAGAACGTATTGCTGAAAATCTTTCAACAATAATTTATACGAGCACTTTTTTTGATCAGGTCATGGATAGCGGTTTTGATATTGATGAAGATGCGTTTCCAACAGACGATGTCCAAAGCCGTCGTGTATGGCGAAAAACAGTTTCCGCGACTGTTTCGCGTGGGTCAGGTTTGCTCTCCATTTCAGCTTATCATCAAGATATTAAACAAGCCGAACAAATTGTTCGAGCAGTTGCTTTTGTCTTAACCAACCGTGTTGGAGAGTTTACATCTGGTGGAAATGTCCAAGT